>JAHEKJ010000004.1:34965-72847 GCA_024638385.1 Gammaproteobacteria bacterium
CGGCGGATTGCTTCGCAGCTTCGCAGCTCGCAATGACGGCAGGTATCGGGAGATCCCTTCGCGGAGCCTGCCCCGGCCCCGGCCCGGGGGCCGGGGTAAACTTCAGCCGGGGCTCGGGACGCCGGCGGCGGATTGCTTCGCTGCTTCGCGGCTCGCAGTGACGCTGGTTTTGGAGCTTAAGTAAGTGCCGTTTACGCCTGACCCCTGAAATCGGGTCAGAGCAAATCAATGCTTCTCGCACCGAAATTTTGCTTTGCCCTGGATTTAATTCGGGTCAGGGGTGGCGATGGGTTTGCGGGATCTGGTCAGGACGATGTAGTTGCCGACCAGCACGAGGGCGAAGCCAAAGATCGCGCGCGCGGTCCAGAGGTAATTTTCGAACAGCGTCGAAATGCCGAGCGCGATGACCGGGAACAGCACCGCGGCGTAGGCCGCGCGGTCGGCGCCGATGCGCCCGACCAGCGTCAGGTAGCTGCCGAAGGCGAGCACCGAACCGAACACCGCGAGGTACAGCAGCGAGACGCTGTAGGCCGGCGCCGGATCGTATGCGAAAGGTACGCCGCTCGCGAGCGCGTAGGCGAGCATGATCAGCGCGCCGTAGGCCATGCCCCAGGCGTTGGTCGGCACGACCGCGAGATCGTTTTTCTGGTTGCGCGCCGACAGGATATTGCCGAGCGACGCGAGATAGGTCGCGACCAGGCACATCCAAAGGCCGCGCCAGGTGCCGGCGCCGGCGTCGACCGCGGTGACCTCCGACCAGAAGATCGCGGCGATGCCGCCGATGCCGAGGAGCGCGCCGACGATGACGCGCCGGTTGATCGGCGCGCGCAGGAACAGTGCGGCATTGACGATGTTCATCAGGATCACGGTCGAAAACAGCAGCGCGACGATGCCCGAGGTCAACAGCGCGGTGGCGTAGTAGAAGATCAGGTAGTTGCTCGAAAACAGGAACAGCGCCTGCAGCGCGATGAATCCGTGTTGCGCGGGGCTGTAGCGCAACCGGCGCCCGGTCGCGACGCAGTAGGCGAGCAGGATTGCCGCCGCCAGCGCGAATCGATAAACCAGCGAAATTTCCGGCGCGACCACGCCGAGCTGAAACTTGATCGCGTACCAGGTCGATCCCCAGATCAGAACCGACGCGAAATAGAGACTCGCGCTATGCGTCAGCATCGCCGTCGTCGCGCGCGAACGCGGCCATCCAGCAGTCGGCCAGCAAGCGCAGCACTCCCCGGTAATCGAACAGGATCGACTCGTCGAGCGGCTCGCCGTCGGCGCAATAATCCAGCAATAGCTGGCGGCTTTGCGCGTAGTCGAGGTCGGCGGCATTGGCCAGCGTCGCAAGGTCCCAGTAGGGTGACGCCGGCGCCGAGTACTCCCAGTCGATCAGCCAGATGCGCGACCGGTCGAGCAACAGATTTTCGAGCACCAGGTCGTTGTGCGATGGCACCGGCTCGGCATCGACCGCCTCCAGCCGGCCGATGACCCAGCGGCATTGTTCGAGGCGCGGCGCGAAGCAGGCGCGTTGCGCTGCCGGCAGCCGCCCGGCGTAACGCTCCAGCAGCGTGGCCAGCTCGACGCGACCGCGGAATTCCCGCCCGCTGCGGTGCAGGCGTCGCAACGCGTCGAGCACCCGTGCGCGCAGTGCCGCGTCGGCCAGGTCGCGCGGCCGCAGGTGGCGCGTCGCCGTCAACGTTGGTGTCAGCGAAGCACCGCCGGCGTCTTGCCAGCTGACTTCGGGCGCGAGTCCGAGCTCGACCGCGATTTGCTGGTTGCGACGCTCGGCTTCGCGATCGATGAAAGCGTTGGTCGTGGCGCGCGGCACGCGCAAAATCCAGTCGGCGTCGGCGCGACGCAGACGGAAGATAACGTTGGTGTAGCCGGGCAGGCGCGAAATTTCGAAGTCCGCCGGTGTCAGGCCGGCGAGTGCGGGAATCCGCGCAAACAGTTCGTCGAGCACGCTTACCGCGTTCCCAGGTAGGCTCGCAGCGAAGCATGCTCGCGGTCGTCGAGCAGTTCGCGGGTCGACGCGAGGCGCTCGACGCGGCCCCGCTCGATAAACGCGCAGCGCGCCGATACCAGCAGCGCGTCGCGCGGCTGATGGCTTACCAGCAGCGCCGCCATTGCGCGCTCGCGCACCAGCCCGGCGACGAGTTCGAGCAATTCCTCGCGCTGCGCCGGCCCGAGCGCGGCGAAGGCTTCGTCGAGCAGCAGCACCTTGCGCTCGCGCACGAGGACTCGCGCCAGCGCCGCGCGTTGCCGCTGGCCGCCGGAAACCTCGCCGGGCCGGCGCCGCTCGAGGCCGTCGAGCCCGACGCGGGCGAAGGCCGCATTAACGGCATCGGTTTGCGCTTCGTCCAGCGCCAGCGACGGGTCGATGCCGAGGGCGACGTTGGTAAACAGGTCGAGGTGCGGAAACAGGTTGTGCTGCTGGAACACGATCGTGACGGGTCGCCGCGCCGGCGGCAGCGCGTCGATCGCATCGCCGTCGACCCGGATACTCCCCGCGCTCGGCTCGAGGAAGCCGGCGACCAGGTGCAGCAGCGTCGACTTGCCGGCGCCGCTCGGACCGATCAACGACAGCACCTCGCCGGCGGCGACGTCGAGATCGAAGCGCATCGGCTCACCGCCATAGTCGAATTCGAGATCGTCGATTTCAAGCATCGCGGCGCCCACCGAGGCCGCGTTCGAGCAACCAGAAAAGCAGCAGGCACAGCGACAGCAGCACCGCCGCGGTGACCGCGGCTTCGCCGACGCGATAGGCGCCGAGTTGCTGGTAGAGCAACAGCGGCAGCGTCGTCGTCTGCGGCGTGCCGAACAGCGCGATCACGCCGAGGTCGCCGAGCGCGAGCGCGGCGACCAGCGCCGCCGACAGGCCGAAAGCGCGCCGCAGCAGCGGCCAGTCGACGCACCGCCAGCGGTGCCAGCCGGCGAGACCCAGGCTCGCGCACAGCAGATCGTGGCGCGCGCGGTGCTGACGCATCGCCGGCCCCAGCGTGCGAATCACGAACGGCAGGCCCATCAGCGTGTTGATCCCGATCACGATCGGGAAAACCCAGTTGAAGACGTCGACATGCGGTGACAATAACACGAACAGGCCGGTGCCGAGCACCAGCGGCGGCACCACGTAGATGATCGATGCGGCGGTCTCGATACCGCGCGCGCGGCGCGCCTGCCCGCGGCGCGCGAGGTCGCTGCTGGTGCGCAGCAGCGCGTATCCGGCGAGCGTCGCGAGCGCCGCCGCGGACAGCCCGATCGCGAGCGAAAAGAACACCGCGCGCCACAGCGCCGGGTTCGCGAGCACCGCCGCGACGGGTCCGCGGGCGGCGTCGAGCAACAACGACGCGAGCGGCAGCGCGACGTAGACGCCGGCGAGCGCGACCGGCAACAACCACCAGCGGCTCGCCCGTGGAAGCACCGGCGCGGCATGGGTTGCCAATCCGGGCTCGACGTCGGGCAATCTTTGCAGGCGCAGCGTGAAAGCGGCGACCAGCGCGCACAGGCCGAGCTGCAACAGCGCCAGCACGACCGCGCGCAGCGGGGCAAAATCGAATCGCAACGACTGGTAGATCGCAACCTCGAGCGTCGTGCTGCGCGGACCGCCGCCGAGCGTCAGGACCACGGCGAAGCTCGTCAGGCAAAGCATGAACACGAGCAGCAACACGCCGGGCAAGCCTTCGCGCAGCGCCGGCCACTCGAGGTGGCGAAACCGGTGCCAGTCGCCGAAGCCGAGCTGTTCGCCGAGTTGCCAGTGATGTTGCGGGATCGATTCCCACAGCGGCAACAGCAGGCGCACCGCCAGCGGCAGGTTGAAGAAGACATGCGCGATGAGGATGCCGTTGAGGCCGTACAGCGATCGGCCGAGCGGCAGCCAGCCGTCGCTGCCGTAGACCGAGACCACGCCGAGCACGACGACGATCGACGGCACCACCAGCGGCACGCCGAACAGGCGCAGCAACTGCTCGCGTAACGGGAAATCCCGGTGGTAGGCGAAGGCGCGGGCGATCGGTATTGCCGGCAAAACCGCGAGCAGTGTCGACAGGCCGGCCTGGTAAACACTGAACCAGAACGCGTTGCGAATATAAGCGCTGCGCCAGAAGGCCCAGCTCGATGCCCCGGCTTCGGTATCGGCGCCGAGTCCGAGCAGGCCGGCGAGCGGCGCGCCGACGGCGAGCGCGAGCAGCGCGAGCACCGGATAGGCGCTGCGAGCCCGCGGGATCAAGCCCGGCCGCCGGTCAGCGTGACATGACTTCGAGCCATTCGTCGATCCAGCCCTGGCGCTGCGCCGCGACGATGTCGTCGTCGAACCTGAGCGCCGGCGTCGGGTCTATCAGCTGGTCGAACTCCGGCGGTAGTTGCGCGCGCGGCAGCGTCGCGGGATACATCCAGTTGGTCGTCGGAATGACGCGTTGAAAAGCCTCGCTCAGCATGAACTCGAGAAACTCACGCGCCAGCGCCTGCCGATCGCTGCCGGCGACGATGCCGGCAACCTCGATCTGCTGGTAATGCCCTTCGGCGAAGCGGGCCGCGGCGAAGCGCGAATCCTGCTCGGCGATCAGGTGATAGGCCGGCGACGTCGAGTAGCTCAATACCATGTCGGCCTCGCCCTTGAGGAACAGGCCATAGGCTTCGCTCCAGCCCTTGCTGACGGTGACGACGCGCGGCGCGAGCTTCGCCCAGGCTTCGCGCGCGCGATCGCCGTAAACCTTTTTGACCCACAGCAGCAGACCGAGGCCGGGCGTCGACGTGCGCGGATCCTGCAGCAACAGCGTCGGGCCCTGCGGGTTCTCGACCAGCTGCGCGAGGCTCGTCGGCGGCCGCTCGATTCGCTCGCGGTTGTAGACGAAGGCGAAGTAGCCATAGTCGTAGGGCAGAAACAATTCGTCAGTCCACGGCTGCGGCAGCGCGGAGCTTTTCAGCTCGAGGTCATGCGGCACGAACAGGCCCGTTGCGCGCGCCACGGCCGTGAGGCTGGTGTCGATGCCGAGCAGCAGGTCGGCGCGGGTGTTGCGGCCCTCGAGACGCAACCGGTTCAGCATCGAGACCCCGTCTTCGAGACCCACGAACTCGACATCGCAGTCGCAGCGCGCCTCGAACGCGGGCTCGATTTGCGGACCCGGTCCCCACTCGCTGACGAATGAATCGTAGGTGTAGACCACGAGCCGGGGCTTGCCGGCGCCACCGGCAATTCCGGTGACGCCCAGCGCGATCACCGCGGCGACCAGAATTCTGAACATGCTCGGCATACGACTATCCCCGTGGCGGACTCGGCGGCGACGGGAAGGGAAAATCCGGGGATTCGCTCACATCCCTACGCCAGCATTAACTGGATCAGGTTCATCGGGTTGGCGTTCGCGGACGCCTCTCAGCAAGCTGCACCCCGTTGAGGAAGAGCGACTATATTACGTGAGTCGCAGCGGCGCAAGCAGCGCCGTGACGGCTCAGCGCCGGTACTCGAGCCCGGCCGCGAGTTCCTCGAATATCCGGTAATCCGTTTCCCGCATGCCGAGACGGCGGTAGCTTTGCTGCGCGGCGGAATTGTCGCGCTCGACGTAGAGCCGATAGCCGCAGACCGCGTCGTCCTGCTCGGCCAGCTCCTTGACGTGTGTATAGAGCTCTCGATAGAGGCCCTGACGACGATACTCGGGTCGCACGTACACGCTCTGGATCCACCAGAACATGCCGTTGCGCCAG
This sequence comes from Gammaproteobacteria bacterium, assembly GCA_024638385.1. Classification (GTDB taxonomy): domain Bacteria; phylum Pseudomonadota; class Gammaproteobacteria. The sequence continues at coordinate 40,657 of JAHEKJ010000004.1, forward strand.
TCGCTCCACTCGTAGGTCACCATCAACGAGGCCTGGATGCCGTTGTCGAGTTCGACGACCAGGTAAAAACCGCGCTCGGGATGCCCGATCATACCGCGCACGCCAGCCGCGATCACGTCCGGGATCAGCTCGACGCCCTCGGTCTCGCGCGCCATGTTGATATTGAAATCGGCCAGTTCTTCGGCGTCTTGCGCCAGCGCCCGACGAATGATCATCGCGCCCTCCCCGTCATGATTTCGCCCGCCGCGCCCGCCGCGCCGCGCGCGCCTCGTCGCGTCGCTGCCGTTCCGCCGCGGCCTGCTCGCGCTCGGCGGCGAGCCCCGCCGGCGTCTCGAAGCACAGCACGCCGAGCTCACCCGCGCGCAGCTCGTGCAACAGCAGGCGCGCGACCTTTTCGAGATCCACGCGGCCGCCGGCGACGATGCAACCGCGGCGCCGACCGATCGCCTCGAGAATCTCGAGTTCCGACGCCGGCAGCACGTCGATAGCATAGCGCTCGCGCAACCGCGCCGGGTAATCCCGAGCGAGAAACCCGGCGAGGTAACTCGCGACGTCCTGCAGGTCCAGCGCAGTATCCCGAATCGCCCCGGTCGCCGCAAGCCGGTAGCCGCTGGCTTCGACGTCGATGTTCGGCCACAGCATGCCGGGGGTATCGACCAGGATCAGTTCGGGCGAGACCTCGATGCGCTGCTGCAGGCGCGTCAGTGCGGCCTCGCCGCCGGTCTTCGCGACCTTGCGACCGGCGAGGCGATTGATCAGCGTCGACTTGCCGACGTTCGGAATACCGGCGATCAGCGCGTGCACGACCGACGAGCGGTTGGCGCGCACCGGCACGAGCTCGCGGCAGCGCGCGGGGATCTCCTGAATTCTCTCGTCGCGGCTGCTGCAGGTCAGCGTCCGCACGCCGCTCTGCGCGTCGAAATGCGCGCGCCATTCGGCGAGACCGTCGGCGTCCGCCAGATCGCTCTTGTTGAGCACCTTCAGGCACGGCTTGTCGCCGCGCAGGCGCGCAAGCAGCGGGTTTTCGCTCGACCCCGGCAAGCGCGCGTCGAGAACCTCGATGACGAGGTCGACCTGCGGCAGGATGCTGGAAAATTCCTTGCGCGCCTTGTGCATATGGCCTGGAAACCACTGGATCATGCTGCACCCGTCACAAAACGAGATCTAATTCTGGCCAAGTCTATTCCCAATGTCATCAAAACGTTTAAACTAACCGCCATGGCGGAGATCAAGCACCGCGTCGGGATCAAGGGCGGCGCGGCCGAAATTTACCCGTTGCTGACGACCGACACCGGCCTCGCGAAGTGGTGGACCACCGACACTCGCGGCGCCGGCGACGTCGGTTCGATCATCGAGTTTCGGTTCGACGGCGCCGGACCCGATTTCGAAGTCGTCGAGCTGGTCCCCGATCGGCGCGTACACTGGCGTCATCACGGTGATACGCCACCGGCCTGGATCGGCACCGAGGTCCGCTTCGATCTGCACGAAGACGATCGCCAGACGGTGATCGGCTTCAGCCATGACAAGTGGGCCACGGCCGACGATTTCTTCGCCCATTGCTGTACCAAATGGGGCGTATTCCTGATGAGCATCAAGTCGTGCATCGAGACCGGCAAGGGACATCCCTACCCGGACGACGTGCACATCGATTTCGACGAGTGACGATGGACGATTCGCGTAAAATCATCGCCGAACTCGAATCCGAGTTCGTCGAGCTGTACAAGATCCTCAAGTTCGAAGGTATCGCCGACAGCGGCGGCGAAGCCAAGCAGGCAATCGCCGACGGCCTCGTCAGCGTCAATGGCGAAGTCGAAACGCGCAAGCGCAAGAAGATTCGCGCCGGCGACCAGATCGATTTTATCGATCATCACATCGAGGTCGTCGATAAAGACGCCTGACGCGAGGTGACCTTGGCGCGCATCTCGGCTAGAATACGCGCCCTTTTCAAGACCGAGCATTGCCCCGGATCCGCCGACTCATGAACCCGCCCATCGTCGTCGCCGCGCTATATCGTTTCGTTCGTCTCGACGATTATGCCGCGTTGCGCGAGCCGCTGCTCGAGCTGATGCGAAACACGGGATTGCGCGGCACGCTGCTGCTCGCCGGCGAGGGGATCAACGGCACCGTCGCCGGCGACCCGGCCGGTGTCGAGGCGCTGCTCGCCCGGTTGCGCGCAGACCCCCGCTTCGACGATCTCGAGTGCAAGTTCTCGCGGACCGGCGAAATGCCGTTTCATCGCGCGCGGGTCAAGCTCAGGCGCGAAATCGTCACCCTCGGCGTCGACGACGTCGACCCGGACCAGGCCGGCGTCCATGTCGAGCCGGCGGCGTGGAACGCGCTGCTCGACGATCCCGCGGTGACCGTGATCGACACCCGCAACGCCTACGAAACGGCCATCGGCAGCTTCGCCGGCGCGATTCATCCCGGAACCGAATCGTTCCGCGATTTTCCGGCCTTCGTCGACGCCGAACTCGACCCGCGCCGGCAGCGCAAGATCGCGATGTTCTGCACCGGCGGTATTCGCTGCGAAAAAGCCACCGCCTACCTGCGGCAGCACGGCTTCGGCGAGGTTTATCAGCTGCGGGGCGGGATACTGAAATACCTCGAAGAAGTTCCCGAGAGCGAGTCCCGCTGGCGCGGCGAATGTTTCGTCTTCGATAACCGGGTCAGCGTCAATCACGCGCTCGAGCCGGGCAGTTACGATCAGTGCCACGCGTGCCGCCTGCCGCTCAGCGAAACCGACAAGCAGAGCGAACTCTACCAGCCGGGCGTCAGCTGTCCGGCCTGCCACGGCGTCCGCGACGACGCGGCGCGCGAACGCCTGCGCGAACGCGAGCGCCAGGTGGGTCTCGCACGAAAGCGCGGCGAGACGCACTTCGGCGACGACGCGAGCGCGCGCGGCGCGACGCGCAGGGCGGCCAAACTCGCCGCCAAGGCCGCGCAACGGCGGCGCGCGACGGGCTAGAGGCGCTCGGCTAGAGACGCTCGGCCAGAGGCGCTCGGCCAGAGGCGCTCGAGTGAAACGATCCGGTTGGCCGCATCGATTCGCACCCGGAAACGCCCGCGAATTCCGTTGGCATCGACGTAGGCGCGGAAATTACCGACCGGTAACTGCAGCGTCTCGCCCTGCTCGGATTCGACGACGATATAGCGCGCGTCGCCCCGGTAAATGGTCTCGGTGCGACGCGCAGACAACGCGAGGCTGAATTCGTAGCTGCGCATGCTCCCAGTTATAGCGCAGGATCGAGCGAGGAGAGCGACCCGATGAAAACAATCGGCCTGATCGGCGGCATGAGCTGGCAGAGTACGCAAGCCTATTACCGGCTGCTCAACGAGGGGATAAACGCGCGTCTCGGCGGGCTGCATTCGGCCGAAATCCTGCTCGCGAGCCTCGATTTCGCGCCGCTCGAGGCCCTGCAGCACGCCGGCGACTGGGACGGCGCGGCCGCAGCTCTGATCCGCGCCGCACGCCGGCTCGAGGCCGGCGGCGCCGATTTTTTCCTGATCGGCAGCAACACGATGCACCGCGTCGCCGACACGGTCGCCGGCGCGGTCGATATCCCGTTGCTGCACATCGCCGACGCCGCCGGCGATGCGCTTGCGCGCGACGGCGTTCGCCGGGCCGGCCTGCTCGGCACCGCGTTCACGATGGAACTCGACTTCTACCGGGAGCGGCTCGCCGGGAGTTACGGCATCGACGTCGTCGTGCCCGAATTGCACGACCGGCAAATGCTCCACGACATCATCTTCCAGGAACTCTGCGCCGGCAATTTCGACGCCGATTCGCGCGAGGTATTGCTCGCGATCATCGACCGGCTAGGTGCGCACTCGATCGACGGCATCATCCTCGGCTGCACCGAGCTCGACCTGTTGATTCAGCCGCGAGACCTCGAACCGGCACTTTACGACACGACCGCGATCCACGCCGCACGCGCGGTCGAATCCGCGCTGGAGGGTGCCTAGAATACCGGCGGTGCGCGCTCGATGACGAGATCGGAAAGCGGTCGCGCGCTGCAAAACAGCGCGTAGCCGGCAACCGTGTCGCCGGGCGCGAGCGCCGGCGGTGTTCCGTGTGGATATGCGATTTTTCCGCGCAACAGCAGGCCCCGGCACGCGCCGCACTGGCCGCCGCGACAACTATAGGGCATCAGGATGTTGGCACGGTGCGCGGCGGTGAGCACCGGCTCGTCGGCGGCGCAATCGAAACTCGCGCCGTCGGGCTCGAGGGTTACCTGAAAGATTGCCGCACCGATCTCGCTACACCGGCTGGCTGCGCTTGCTGTTGAGCCAGCGAATGATCGGGTCCCACTGGTCGACGTCGCGACGCACCGAATAGGGCGCGAGTTCGAAGATGCCGAGGCCGCGCTCGGCCGCGCGCACGTAGTTCTGGGTTTCGCGCAGCACGCTGATGAACGGCGCCTTGCGCACCTTGCGCAAATAAGCGTCGAGCTGGTGGTAAATGTTGTAATGCTCGCGGCATCGGTTCGCGATCAGCGCGACGCGGGCTTCCTTACGCGCGATGCGGCTGTTTTCCAGTACCTTCTGAATGAACGGGGTTGCCGCGCGCATGTCGATCGGCGACGGCAACACCGGGATGATGATGCTTTGCGGGCGCCGCAGAAGCGCGGCGAGATCCTTGCCGTGGGCTGCCGCCGGCGTGTCGTATATTACGTAGTCGGCGCTGCGCGGCACTCGGAAACTGCCGCTCGAGCCGTCGACGCCGGCGATCGAACTGCGTCCGCTCGGCCGTGCCGCGAGCCAGTCGCGGCTCGAGCCCTGGGGATCCATGTCGACCAGCAGGACTTTCTTGCCCTTGCTCGCATAATAACTGGCGAGATTGGTGGCGATCGTGCTCTTGCCCGAGCCGCCCTTGGAATTCAACACCATGATCGAGCGCATTTGACCTCCCGGCCGGTCTCTTGTTACTGCGCGAAATTATCGTTGATATTCGGGGCCGGTGCAAAAACGGCTAATCGAGCCCGAGATCGGCCCAGATCTCGTCGATGCGGGCGACGATATCGGGCGAGCGCTCGATCGGCCGGCCCCATTCGCGGCCGGTCTCGCCGGCCTTGTTGGTCGCGTCGAGTCCCATTTTCGAACCGAGGCCGGATTGCGGCGAGGCGAAATCGAGATAGTCGATCGGCGTGTTCTCGATCAGCGTGACGTCGCGCGCCGGGTCGACTCGCGTCGATATCGCCCAGATCACGTCTTCCCAGCGGCGCGCGTCGATGTCGTCGTCGACGACGATGACGAACTTGGTGTACATGAACTGGCGCAGGAACGACCAGACCCCCATCATCACGCGCTTGGCGTGGCCGGGATACTGCTTGCGCATGCTTACCACGGCGACGCGATACGAGCAGCCTTCCGCCGGCAGGTAGAAATCGACGATCTCGGGAAACTGCTTTTGCAGCAGCGGGATGAACACCTCGTTGAGCGCGAGGCCGAGCATCGCCGGTTCGTCGGGCGGGCGACCGGTATAGGTGCTGTGATAGATCGGATCCGGACGCATCGTCATCGTATCGATCGTGAACACCGGAAAGCGCTCGATTTCGTTGTAGTAGCCGGTGTGATCGCCGAACGGCCCCTCGTCGGCCTCGTCGCCGGCGTGGATGTGGCCCTCGAGAACGATTTCGGCGCGCGCGGGGACTTCGAGATCCGAGCCGATGCAGCGCGCGACTTCGGTCTTCGCGCCGCGCAGCAGACCGGCGAACGCATATTCTGACAGGGCGTCGGGAATCGGCGTGACCGCGGCGAGTATCGTCGCCGGGTCGCAGCCGAGCACGACCGCCAACGGGAAGGGTTCGTCGCCTCTTTGCGCGCGCCAGTCCTTGTAATCGAGCGCGCCGCCGCGCTGCGCGAGCCAGCGCATGATGACGCGGTTGCGGGCGATCACCTGCTGGCGGTAAATACCGAGGTTTTGCCGCGAGCGTTCGGGTCCCCGGGTGGTGACCAGCCCCCAGGTGATCAACGGCCCGGCGTCGCCTGGCCAGCAGGTCTGGATCGGCAGGCGCGCGAGATCGACGTCGTCGCCGGCCAGACGGACTTCCTGGCACGCCGGCTTTTTCACCAGCTTCGGCGACATGTCGAGAACTTTCTTGTAGAGCGGTAGCGACTTCAGCGCGTCGCGGAAGCCTTTCGGCGGTGCCGGCTCCTTGAGAAACGCGAGCAGCTTGCCGATATCCCGCAGCGCCGCGACCTGTTCCTCGCCCATCGCGCGCGCGACCCGGCGCTCGGTACCGAAGAGGTTGGCAAGCAGCGGCATTTCGCTGTCGCCGGGGCGTTCGAACAGCAGCGCGGGACCGCCGCGGCGAAGTACGCGGTCGGCGATTTCGGTCACCTCGAGGTGGGGGTCGACTCGCTGCGAGATTCGTTTCAGTTCACCGTCGCGTTCGAGCTGCTCGATGAAGTCTCGCAGATCGCGGTATTCCATCTACCAGACTTTGATGCCGTGGAACTTCGATTTGATCCGGGCTTCGATAAATTGCTTGCTGACGAGGTAGCTCAATATGACGATGACGAATACCAGCGGGACGATGTACTGCCAGTAATGCAGGAAGGTGTCGCCCAGCACGATCCACGGTGGGGTCGTGTCGGCTTCCTTGCGCTCGAGTTCGCGCTGCTTGGCTTCGGTTTCGCGCTCGAGCGCGGCGATGTTTTCCAGCGCCTTTTGTTTTTCCAGCTCGAGCGCGTCGATTTTCTCGACCATCGCGTCCATGTCTTTTTCGTACTGGTCGATGATGATCTTGCTGTTGGCGAGTTTTTCGATTTCGGCTTCGAGTTCGCGCACCTTCTCCTGCTCCTCGCGCAGCAACAGGTTCGAAGTCGGCTCGGTGACGAGAAACCCGCGCTTGACCCAGCCCCTGGTGCCATCCGGGATCGTTACCAGCGCATAGGCACCCGAGATCTGCTCGATCTCGAGCAGGTCGCCCGATTGCAACAGCTTGATCACCTGGGACGACGAGTTCGGCCCTTCGTACAGCGACAATCGCAACTGGTCGGTAACATACTGCCGATCGCGATCCTCATCGCTCGCTTCCTGGGCCGCGAGCGGACCTGTGAGCATCACAATGATTAACCCGCAACAGATTCTATTCCACATTTTCTAGCTGATTCCACTGTGTCTGAGCAATGCGTCTATCTCGGGATCGCGGCCGCGAAAACAGCGAAACGATTCGATCGCCGGCCGGGATCCACCCTGCTCGAGTACGCAACTCAGAAATCTTTTGCCCGTTTCAGGATTGAATATGCCTTCTTCTTCAAATGCCGCGAACGCATCCGCGGACAGGACCTCCGCCCACTTGTAGCTATAATAACCCGCGGCATACCCCCCTGCAAAAATATGTGAGAAGCCGTTCTGGAAGCGGTTGATCGGCGGGGTCGCGACGACCGACACCTGCGCGCGCACGGCGTCGAGCACCGCCTGGATCCGGGCCGCACTGGTTATCTCGGGATCCTCGTGCAGGCGAATGTCGAACAGCGCGAATTCGATCTGGCGCAACATCCGCAGCGCGCTCTGGAAGTTTCTTGCCGCGCGCATCCGATCGAATAGCTCGTCCGGCAGGGGCTCACCGGATTCGTAATGCCGCGCGAACAGGTCCAGCGCCTCGCGCTCCCAGCAATAATTTTCCATGAACTGGCTCGGCAGTTCGACCGCGTCCCACTCGACGCCGTTGATGCCGGCGACGTCGGGGACGTCGACCCGGGTCAGCATGTGGTGCAGGCCGTGGCCGAACTCGTGGAACAGCGTGATGACTTCGTCGTGCGTGAACAGCGCGGGTTCGTCACCGATCGGCGGGGTCAGGTTACAGGTCAGGTAAGCCACCGGCAGCTGCGTCTTGCCGTCGATCCGGAAGCGATTGACGCACTCGTCCATCCACGCGCCACCGCGCTTGTTCTCGCGCGCGTACAAATCGAGGTAAAAATGGCCGATGGTCTCATCGGCCGTATTCGTTATCCGGAAGAATCCGACCGCGTCGTCCCAGCGGTCGACGTCGTCGTCGGCGCGCTCGATGCGCACGCCGTAGAGACGGTGGACAATTTCGAACAGGCCGGCGACGACGCGGCGATCGGCAAAATAGGGTTTGAGCTGTTCGTCCGAAATCCGGTAACGATGCTGCTTGAGTCTCTCGCTGTAGTACGCGTAATCCCAGGCTTCGAGATCGCCGTCGAAGCCGAGCGATTCGGCAAACGCCTGGCGTTCGGCGACTTCGGCCTCGGCGGCGGCGCGGGAGCGCGCGGCGAGGTCTTCGAGGAAGCCGGCGACTTCGTCGACCGACGTCGCCATCTTGGTTTCGAGCGACAACTCGGCATAACTGGAAAAACCCAGTATCCGTGCTTTTTCCTGTCTTTTCGCGACAATTTCTTCCATGATCGGCGCATTATCGTAACTTTTGTCGGTAATGCCGCAATCCGACGCGCGCGTCACATAGGCTTCGTATATCGCCTGTCGCAATTCGCGATTTTCGGCATGCGTGATCACCGCGAGATAGCACGGCATGTCGAGCGTGATGCGGTATCCCGGCAAGTCTTTTTGCTCGGCCAACTGGCGCAGCATCAGGCGCGCGTATTCCGGCAGGCCGGCGAGCTCGTCCTCGTCTTCGGTGTGATATTGCCAGGCCTGGGTCGCGTCGAGCAGGTTGTTCTCGAATCGCGACTGCAACTCGGACAATTCTTTTTGCAATTCCTGGTAGCGGGTTCGGTCATCGCCTTCCAACTCGACGCCACCGAGGCGAAAGTGCTTGAGCGAGTCGTCGATTGCCTTGCGCTGCGCCGCGTTAAAGTTCGCATAGTCCGGCGAGCCGGCGAGGCTGCGATAAGCCGCGTAGAGCTCGCGGTTCTGGCTCAGGTCGGTCGAGTACTCGGCGAGCAGCGGCAGGCAGGCATTGTAGGCTGCGCGCAGCGCGTCGCTGCTCTTGACCGAGTTCAGGTGACGCACCGGGGACCAGGCCTTGTCGAGGCGATCGTTGATCAGCTCGAGCGGCTCGATCAGGCTGTTCCAGCTGAAATCGGATTGTTTCAACAGTTCGTCGATCGTCGCCCGGTTGTCGGCGATCAGGCGCTCGATCGCCGGTTGCACGATGTCCGGCGTAATCCGGCTGAAGGCGGGCAGCTCGTGCGGCTCGAGGAGCGGATTGGTCAAGTTGGTTTCCTTCGGTTTGGCTACTTCGGGTCGCGTAGTCTACACGCTTAGAGCGGCAGCGGCGCGCGTATAGAATACATGACGACGAGCGCACTGAAAATCAAGAAGGCGGAGCCGCCGGCGAGATAAGCCTTGATCTTCTTGCGCAAGACCAGCGACTCCTCCGCCACCGCCGACAGTATGTAGGGGTGTTTGCGATCCAGGGGTCGCGACAATACGTGGTGCTCGCGCTGTTCGCGCGCGATTTCGGCGAGCACCTGCTTGCGCGCCGCGGCGCGAATGACCTGCCACTCGTCTTGCTGAATCTTGCCGTTGCGATCGAGATCGAATTCGCGCAAGTAGCGTTGCGGTTGTAGTTTCCACTGCTTTACGAGGTCTTCGACGCGGCGCGCGACGAGCTCGTCGGACGGATTGCTGTGGACGGTGCGAAACGCGCCGAGCGCGTAGACCAGCGTCGCCGGACGAATCAGGCGCTCGCGAAACCGGTACTTGCCGAAGCCCAGGCCGAGCAGGCCGCCGGCCGGTCCGAGCTTGCCGGCATCGGCGCTGTTGCCATACCAGGTGCGATCGCTCTCGGCAATGACGTGCGCGTCGTCGGGGTCGACGACGCACTCGCCGGTATCGTCGACCAGACGAAACAGATGGTCGCTGCGCTGGTCGGAAATGTTGGTCCAGGTCGTGCGCTTGCCGCTGCGGCGCCGCTTGTCGATCGTGCAGTGATACCAGATGCAACGGCTGTTGCTGAACGGCGACAGGATCGCGCCGTCCGGCAACCATTCACCGAGACCCTTCAGCTCGACATGTCCCTGTGGCGCCGAACGAATTTTCGACGTCGCGGTACCGTCCATGAATCGAAAGCGGCGGTACGACGCGAAGCAGAAGAAGACCAGGAACCCGAGCAGCACGATACCGACGCCGTATAGCGTCAGGTACTCCATGGATGGCATCTGCCCGATTTCGGACTCGAGCCAGGACAGCATCGCCGGCGACGGTACGCGCGTCAGGTATTGAACAATTGCTTGACGCTGACGTCGGCAATTTCGCTGGCGTCGAACTCGAGCAGTTCACGCGGCCCGAAACCCAGCAGGCGCGCGACGATGATGTCGGGAAACTGCTCGATTCCGATATTGTTGATGTTGACCGACTCGTTGTAGAACTCGCGGCGGTCGGCGATGGTATTTTCGAGCGTGCTGATGCGGCTTTGCAAATGCTGAAAGTTCTCGTTGGCGCGCAGCTCAGGATAGTCTTCGGACAGTGCGAACAGATTACCCAGGCCCATGCGCAGCGCGCCCTCGGCCAGCCCGAGACCGGCGACATCCTGGTTTTCGCGCGCCTGGGCGACCTGGGCACGGGCCTGCATGACCTTCTCCAGCGTCTCCTGCTCGTACTTCATGTATTGTTTGCAGGTTTCGACCAGTTTCGGTATTTCGTCGTGGCGCTGCTTGAGCAGCACGTCGATGTTGGACCAGGCTTTGGAGACATTGTGCTTGAGTCGCACCAGGTGATTGTAGATGCTGATTCCGTAAACCAGCACGAGCGCCACGGCGGCCCAGAAGATGATGCTGCCTATATCCATCGGATTATTTCCCAAATTATATCCAGAAACCTCTTTATAGAGATAAATTCAGTAAAATCAAGTAGTTGTGCGATCGACGTCAAACGTCGAGATTATTCACGTTGAGCGCGTTGTTCTCGATGAAGTCGCGCCGCGGTTCGACCTGGTCACCCATCAGGGTCGTGAACACCTCGTCGGCGGCAATCGCGTCCTCGATTCGCACCTTGAGCAGGCGTCGGTTCTCTGGATCCATCGTCGTCTCCCAGAGCTGGTCCGGATTCATTTCGCCAAGGCCCTTGTAGCGCTGAATATTGAGCCCCTTACGCGCTTCGCGCATCAACCATTCGTAGACTTCGCTGAACTGCGTGACCGCCTGGCGGCGTTCGCCGCGGCTGACGAAAGACTCGGCGGCGAACAAGTCGCCGGCCTTGCCGACGAACCGGGCAATGGTCCGGTAATCCGCGCTGTTGAAGAAATCGGCCGAAAGCTGGCTCTTGCTGGCGATGCCGTGCAGGCGTTTGTCGATCCTGAGGCCGAACTGATTGCTGTCCTCCTCACCCCTGACTGACACTTTGTAGGATACGGCCGCCTCGCTCTTTGCGTTGAGCCGGTCGGCGAGCCAGCCGCCCCATTCCGCCATCGCCTCCTGATCGAGCAGACGCGCGTCGTCGACCGCCGGCAAGTCGACCAGCTCTTCGAGAATTTCGCCCGGGATATGCTGCGCGAGGCGTTCGAAGATCGCGAGGATCGTGATGTACTGACGAGCGAGGTCTTCCAGCGCGAGGTCCGAAATCGGCGGGCTGTCCTCGGTCAGGTGCAACTCGGCACCTTCGATCGCGAGCTGCAACAAGTAGGCGTTCAATTCCTTGTCGTCCTTTACGTAACGTTCCTGCTTGCCTTTCTTGACCTTGTAGAGCGGCGGTTGCGCGATATAGACGTGGCCGCCCTCGACGAGTTCCGGCATCTGGCGGTAGAAAAAAGTCAGCAACAGCGTGCGGATGTGCGAACCGTCGACATCGGCGTCGGTCATGATGATGATGTGGTGATAGCGCAGCTTGTTGATGTCGAATTCGGTGCGACCGATCCCGCAGCCGAGCGCCGTGATCAATGTGCCGACCTCGGCCGACTGGAGCATCTTGTCGAATCTCGCCTTTTCGACGTTGAGGATCTTGCCCTTGAGCGGCAGAATCGCCTGCGTCCGGCGATCGCGTCCCTGCTTCGCCGAGCCGCCCGCCGAATCACCCTCGACCAGGTAGATTTCGGACAACGCCGGGTCCTTTTCCTGGCAATCCGCGAGCTTGCCAGGCAGGCCGGCGATGTCGAGGGCACCCTTGCGTCGCGTCATTTCGCGCGCCTTGCGCGCGGCTTCGCGGGCGCGCGCGGCCTCCAGGAACTTGCCGGTTATCGACTTCGCGTCGGCCGGGTTCTCCTCGAGAAAATCCTTCAGGTGCTCACTGACGATCGACTCGACGATGCCCTTGATTTCCGACGATACGAGCTTCTCCTTGGTCTGCGACGAAAATTTCGGGTCCGGCACCTTGACCGACAGCACCGCGGTCAATCCCTCGCGGGCATCGTCGCCGCTGGTGTTGAGCTTTTCCTTCTTGACCTGCGTGTTTTCCATGTACTGGTTCAGCGTGCGCGTCAGCGCGGCGCGGAATCCGGACAGGTGGGTGCCGCCGTCACGTTGGGGAATATTGTTGGTGTAGCAAAAAATGTTTTCCTGGTAGGAGTCGTTCCACTGCATCGATACCTCGACGCCGACGCCGTCCATTTCCATCTTGATGTCGATGACCTTGTCGTGGATCGGCGTCTTGTTCTTGTTGAGGTGCTCGACGAACGCGCGGATGCCGCCGTCGTACTCGAACAGGTCTTCCTTGTTGCTGCGCTCGTCGAACAGGTGAATCCGCACGCCGGCATTCAGGAACGACAGTTCACGCAGGCGTTTGGCGAGGATATCGTAGTGAAACTCGGTGTCGCCGAAAATCTTCGAGCTCGGCTTGAAGCGCAACTCGGTGCCGGTCTGATCGGTTTCCTTGATCGCCTCCAGATCGCCCTGGGGTTCGCCCATGCGGTACTCCTGCACGTAGACGTAACCCTGGCGCTTGATCCGCAGCGACAGGGATTCGGACAGCGCATTGACCACCGAGATACCGACGCCGTGCAAGCCACCGGAGACCTTGTACGAATTATCGTCGAATTTACCGCCGGCATGCAGCACGGTCATGATGACCTCGGCGGCCGAGCGTCCTTCGCCGGCGTGGAGATCGACCGGGATACCGCGACCGTCGTCCTTGACCGAGATCGAGCCGTCGCCGTGAATGACGACACGGATCTCGCTGCAGTGGCCCGCCAGGGCCTCGTCGATCGAATTGTCGACGGCCTCGAAAACCATGTGATGCAGGCCGGTACCGTCATCGGTATCGCCGATGTACATGCCCGGCCGCTTGCGCACGGCATCGAGGCCTTTTAGCACCTGGATGCTAGAAGAATCGTAATTGGACATGCATGGGTCTAGCTGGAATTTCGAGGCCTGATTATACCATGTTCCACGTGAAACATTTTAAATTCTTCGGCCGCCAGGGGCGTCGGCAGGTTCGCCTCTATGTTGCTGATGAATAACTGTAAATCCAGGTCTTGCAGGCGTTCGTAGACGCGTTGTTGCGCATCCGAATCGAGCTCCGAATGCAGGTCGTCGATCAGCAACGAAATGCGGCTCGCGACGACTTCCCCGACCCGCGTCAGGGCCGCCAGCAATAACGCCAGACACAGCCGCTTGCCCTGCCCGCGCGACAATATTTCGGCGGCCGGCCGGCCGTCCACGCGCAGCGTCAGATCGTCGCGCTGTATCCCGAAACGGGTGTAACCGGCCGCGATGTCGCGCTTGCGCTCGGCGGCAAGCACATCGGCGAAGCAACGCCCGTCGGGCCAACCCGGGCGATACTCCAGTTCGAACTCGAAACCCGCCAGCAGGGCTTGCATTTCCACCCGCAACGTTTCCTGAATTTTTTCGGCGCAACGCCGTCGCATCGCGGCAAGCCGTTCGGCCGGCTCGACCAGATGCTCGTCCCAATAGTCGAGCAGGTCGAGATCGCGCCTGTCTTTCAATAACCGGTTGCGTTGCCGCAGCGCATGCTGATACCGATTCCACGCATCGGCAAAGGTTTGTTCCACGTGAAACAAATACCAGTCCACGAAGCGGCGCCGGACCTGCGGCGGTCCGTCAATCAACTCGAAACTGTTTGCATTGACGATATTGACGGGCGCCCTCCGCACCAGCTCCGAGCGACGCGTGACCGCCGATCCGTCGAGCCTGATTTCGAGCTTGCGGCCGCGTTTCGAAATGCCGGCCTTGAACTCGTCGAAACGACCGAACAGCAGAAACCCCGGCTTGCCGTACTGCACACATTGCGCCAGCTGATGAGTGCGAAAGGATCGTGCCTGGCAGAGCACGTGAATTGCCTCGAGCAGGCTCGTCTTGCCGGCCGCGTTGGCGCCATAAACCAGGTTGATTCGCGGATGCAGCTCGAGCGTCGTGCTGCCGAGATTCCTGAAATCGGTCAGGCTGAGTTGCCGGATCGCCACCCGGTTCGCCGCGCGTTACAGGCGCATCGGCATGACGACATACAGGCTCTCTTTATCCTCGCTGTCGTTGATGACGCAACTGCTGTTGGCATCCTTGAGCTTGATCTGGACCTTGTCCGACTCGAGAACGTTGAGCACGTCGATCAGGTAAGTGACGTTGAAACCGATCTCCATTTCCGCTTCGTCGTAATTGACCTGTAATTCTTCCTCGGCTTCTTCCTGGTCCGGGTTATTGGCCTGTATCGACAAATTCCCCGGCGCCAGCGTCAGACGGATCCCCCGGTACTTTTCGTTCGACAGGATCGCGATCCGGCTCATCGATTGCTTCAGCGTGTCCCGATCGACTTCGAGAGTCCGGTTGCCGTCTACCGGAATCACGCGCTGATAATCGGGAAACTTGCCGTCGATCAACTTGGTCGTGAACACCAGGCGGTCGGTTTCCACGCGCAAGTGGTTCTGACTGAGAATGCAGCGTGCCTCGTCCGCGCCGCCATCGAGCAGCCGCGACAATTCGAGCACCGCCTTGCGCGGAATAATGATCTGTCGATCGTCGTCGACGCCGGTATCGCAGTCGATTTCGGCGAGCGCGAGCCGATGGCCGTCGGTCGCGACCAGGCGCAACTTGCCGGGCACCACTTCCATCAGAATGCCGTTGAGATAGTAGCGCACGTCCTGTTGCGCCATCGCGAACGAGGTCCGATCGAAAAGCGACTTGAGTCGGTTTTGCGCGATCGCGAAACTGTGCTGCGCATCGATCTCGTCGAGTCCCGGGAAATCCCGCGCCGGCAGCGACGCAAGCGTAAAACGACTGCGGGCCGATGTCAGCGATACGCGATTCTCGTCGATAGTGAAATTGATCGCCGATCCATCCGGCAACGCCTTGCAGATATCGAGCAACTTGCGCGCGGGCAGCGTGGTCTGAAAATCGTCGGTCGCGTCCGAATCGATCCCGGCAACCATCTCGATCTCGAGGTCGGTCGCAGTCAGGCTCAAGTCACCGCCTGTTGACTTCAATAAAACGTTGCCGAGGATCGGCAGGGTCTGGCGACGTTCGACAGCGCCGATGACTTGCTGCAACGGGCCGAGCAAATCTTCTCTTTTAATCGTAGTTTGCATTTAGATATCTAGTTTACTGTGATTACTGTTAACTTCGCTAAACTGAGTAACTTTAAAAAGTACCTGTATATCAACAAGTTGAACCGCATAATTGGCGTTACAACCTGTCCATTGCGTCTGTCTAAGCTGTGGATATGTGACGCATAAGTTCGGATCCGGATTTTATCCCGAACTTGTCCACATCCGGCGCACAGGCAACCCCGGGGTCTAATTGCTCAGCATCCGGGTCAATATCTCGAAATCCTCGTCGATACGCCGATCCTCGTGGCGCAATTCCTCGATCTTGCGGCAAGCGTGCAATACGGTCGTATGGTCGCGTCCGCCGAAAGCGCTGCCGATTTCCGGCAGGCTGTGCCGGGTCAGTTGCTTGGCCAGCGCCATCGCGATTTGTCGCGGCCTCGTGATCGAGCGATTGCGCCGGCTCGAGAGCAGATCGGCGACCCGAATCTTGAAGTATTCCGCGACCAGTTTCTGGATGTTGTCGAGGGTTATCGGCTTGTCCTGAACGGCGAGCAGTTCCTTGAGCGCCTGGCGCGCGAACTCGGGCGTAATCGGTTCGCCGGTGAAGCGGGCGTGCGCGACCATGCGTTTGAGCGCGCCCTCGAGTTCGCGAATGTTCGATTTGAAACGTTCGGCAATGAAAAACGCGACGTCGTCCGGCACTTCGACATCGGATTCCTCGGCCTTGCTGTTGAGGATTGCGACGCGGGTTTCGAGATCGGGCGGCTTGATGTCGACCGCGAGGCCCCAGCCGAGGCGCGAGCGAATGCGATCTTCGAGGCCCTCGATTTCCTTCGGAAACCGGTCGCAGGTGATGACCATCTGCGCGTGCGCTTCGTAGAGCGAGTTGAAGGTATGAAAAAACTCCTCCTGCGAGCGGCTCTTGTCGGCGAGAAACTGGATGTCGTCGATCAGCAGCGCATCGAGGCTGCGGTAAGAATTCTTGAAATCGTTCATGCGGCTGTGTTGCAACGCCTTGACCATGTCGGAGACGAAGCGCTCGCAATTGACGTAGAGAATGTTGGCGTCGGGATTGTTTTCGCGAATCTGGTTGCCGATTGCATGCATCAGGTGCGTCTTGCCGAGCCCGACGCCGCCGTAAATGTAGAGCGGATTGTATTCAGATCCCGGCTGGCTGCTGACTTGGATCGACGCGGCACGCGCCAGCTGGTTCGATTTGCCCTCGACGAAATTCCTGAATTTTTGCGTTTCATTAAGACCCGACGAGCGGTAGGCACGCGGCGCCGGCATGTTCGGCACCTCGACCGGCTCGGTCGGCCTCGCGTGCGAGCCGATCGCGAGGCTGACCGAAATCGACTTGCTGTCGTCGAGACTGGTGACCAGCTCGCGGATGCGGTCGAGGAAATGTTTGCGCACCCAGTCCATGACGAAGCGGTTGGGCGCCAGCAGTTTGAGCGTGTTGAGCTCCTGCTCAACCTGCAACGGCAGGATCCAGGTGTTGAGTTGCTGTTCGCTTATTTCGCCCTCGAGGCAGGAAATACACTGTTGCCAGATCGGATTCAAGATATTGACCGTTGCTTTCGCCAGTTGTGTCATCGGGCGCCGGGCACCCGCTGCCGGCGCGGCGGTACGAGACCGACGCCGAATTCGTTATCGTTCGTTGAATCGATCGCATCGCCCTCGTCGCCAGGCATCCCGAACCGCGATCGACAGCGACCAATATTATACTTATCCACAGCCCG
This sequence comes from Gammaproteobacteria bacterium, assembly GCA_024638385.1. Classification (GTDB taxonomy): domain Bacteria; phylum Pseudomonadota; class Gammaproteobacteria. The sequence goes on from JAHEKJ010000004.1 coordinate 57,758, forward strand.
AGCAAAGGGCCGGGATACAAAAAAGCCAAACTTTTGTGCGCTATTTACGAGCCGGTCCGCCACCGCGCCCGCGTCGAGGCAGTTGTTGGCGCAGCTGCACAAAGATATTGACGTGACGCGGCGCGACCAGTACATTGTCGCGCCTTGTTGACGTCGACAAACCGGAAGAACCGAGGCTACCGTCATGAAACGTACCTTTCAACCGAGCAATCTCCGGCGTGCGCGAACGCACGGCTTTCGCGCGCGCATGCGGACTCGCGGCGGGCGCGCCGTGATTCGGGCTCGTCGGGCAAAGGGCAGGGCGCGCCTTACGCCGTAACGTGTCCGGCCGCCGCAGCGCGTCTTTTCCGCGCCGATCGAGACTGACGCGCGCGCGTGACTTCCAGAAGGTATTCAACAACAACGTACGGATCGGCGACGCCTGGCTGACGATTCTGGTCGGTAAAAACGACGGCGACTGGCCGCGGCTGGGTTTCGCGATTGCACGCAAACAGGTGCCGACGGCGGTCAGGCGCAATGCGCTCAAGCGGCTGTTTCGCGAGAGCTTCCGCACGCATCAGCAGCGGTTGCCGCCGCGAGACATGGTTATCATGGTCAGGCGCGAGATCCTGGCGGCGACGTCGGCGCAGATTCGAGACGCGTTGGAGCGACACTGGAAAAGCATTACCGAGCAATGCGCAAACTGCTGATTGGCCTCATTCAACTGTACCGCTGCACGCTGAGCCCGTTCGTCGGCCAGCATTGCCGCTATACGCCGACCTGCTCGCAGTATGCGATCGACGCGATACGGCTGCACGGTGCGTGGCGTGGCAGCTGGCTCGCGGTCAAGCGCGTCGGCAGTTGCCATCCGTGGCATGCCGGCGGCTACGATCCAGTGCCCGGTTCGCCGGAGAGTCGGCATGGATAACGCGCGCCTGTTCCTGTTCGCCGCGCTCGCCTTCGTCGCGATGCTGCTGTGGCAACAATGGCAAGCGGATTACGGCCCGAAGCCGGCCGGCCTCGTCGATTCGGCAACCGGCCAGGCGCAGACCGCGCCGGGGATCGACGTCGTGCCGGATGCCGACCTGCCGGACCCGGCAACCGAGGTCGCGCCGGTGACCGGCGATGCGCCGCCGGCGGCCGAACCGCTCGTCGAGCAGCAACTGATTCGCGTCGATACCGATGTCGTCCAGGCGTTGATCGATACTCGCGGCGGCGTCGTGCGTTCGCTCAAGCTCAAACAATACCCGACCTCGCTCGACCGCCCCGACGACTGGCTCGAACTGATCCACAGCGACATCAATTCGGCGCACATCCTGCAAAGCGGCCTGCAAAACAAGCAAAAGCTCGCGCCGACTCACCACGACCCGTTCCGCGTCGAGCAGCAGGAGTATCGGCTCGCCGATGGCGCCGACGAACTCGTCGTGCCGTTCTACTGGAGCCGCGACGGCATCGAGGTCGTCAAGGAATACCGTTTTGGCCGCGGCGATTACATGATCGAAGTGATGCACCGCGTCCGCAACAATAGCGACGCGGACTGGACCGGCAACCAGTACCGCCAGATCCAGCGCACGCGCCCGATCGACGAATCGAGGCTGCTCTACACCTACACCGGCGCGGTTTACTACAACGAGGAAATCAAGTACGAGAAGGTCGACTTCGACGACATGGAAGACGGCCAGCTCAAGCTGCAGTCGAGCGGCGGCTGGATCGCGATGATCCAGCATTACTTCCTGTCGGCCTGGGTGCCGGGCGAGGACGAGGCAAATCTCGTCTACACGATCGCCAATACGCGACGCGAACCGGCGACCTATACCATCGGCATGCGCTCGCAGAATCGCGTTATCCCGGTCGGCGAAAGCAGCGAATTCCGCACCCGCCTGTTCGTTGGCCCCAAGCTGGTCGACCGGCTCGAGGAAATCTCGCCCGGCCTCGAGTTGACGGTCGACTACGGCGTGCTGACGTTCCTGTCGAAACCGCTGTACTGGCTGCTGGACTGGTATCACGGCTTCGTTGGCAACTGGGGCTTTGCGATCGTTCTGCTGACGCTGACGGTCAAGGCGGTTTTCTACAAGCTGTCGGAGACGAGCTACCGCTCGATGGCGAAGATGCGCAAGGTCAGCCCACGGCTGAAGACTCTCAAGGAGCGCTACGGCGACGACCGGCAAAAGATGAACCAGGCGATGATGGAGCTCTACAAGACCGAAAAGATCAACCCGATGAGCGGCTGCCTGCCGATTCTCGTGCAGATCCCGGTGTTCATCGCGCTCTACTGGGCATTGCTCGAGAGCGTCGAGTTGCGCCAGGCGCCGTTCATTCTCTGGATCAAGGACCTGTCGGTGATGGATCCGTACTTCGTGCTGCCGATCCTGATGGGCGCCAGCATGGTCGTGCAGCAACGACTCAACCCGCCGCCACCCGACCCGGTGCAGGCCAAGATCATGATGGCGCTGCCGTTCGTGTTCACCGTGTTCTTCGCGTTTTTCCCGGCAGGGCTGGTGCTATACTGGGTCGTCAACAACGTGTTGTCGATCGCCCAGCAATGGATCATCACCAAGCGTATCGAAGCCGGCGCCAAGGCCTGAGCCGGCGCCTTCCCGCACACCGACCCCACCCGCGATGACTGCCAGTGACACCATCGTCGCGCTGGCGACGCCGCCGGGCGTCGGCGCGCTTGCGATCCTGCGCCTGTCCGGTCCGCGGGCGCGGGAAGTCGGCGAAACCGCAAGCCGAAGCCGGCTCGAACCGGGACGGATACAGCTGCGAAAATTCTATGCCGCCGACGGCGACCTTCTCGACCATGGTCTGTGCCTGTACTTCGCCGAGCCGCGCAGTTTTACCGGCGAAGACTGCGTCGAGTTGCAGGTGCACGGCGGACCGATCGTCGTCGATATGCTGCTCGAGCGACTGTGCGATCTCGGCGCCCGCCTCGCGCGCCCGGGCGAATTCTCCGAGCGGGCATTCCTAAACGGCAAGCTCGACCTGACCCAGGCCGAGGCGATCGCCGACCTGATCGAATCGGGCAGCCGCGCCGCATCGCGCGCGGCGATGCGCTCGCTCGAGGGGCGCTTTTCCGAGCAGATCCACCGGCTGGTCGACGAGATCATCGACCTGCGTGCATTCATCGAGGCCGCGCTCGATTTCGCCGAGGAAGAGATCGACTTCCTCGACAATGACGATATCCGCAGCCGACTGGAGACCTGCGCGACGCATCTCGACGAGATTCTCGCCCAGGCCGAGGCGGGGCGGACCCTGCAGGAAGGCTTGACGGTTGCGCTTGCCGGCTTGCCCAATGCCGGTAAATCGAGCCTGCTCAACGCGCTCGCCGGCTACGAGGCCGCGATCGTGACCGAGCATGAAGGCACCACGCGTGACGTCTTGCGCGAGCGCGTTTCGCTGAAGGGAGTGCCGGTGCGGATCAACGACACCGCCGGCCTGCGCGACGCCGATCACCCGGCCGAGCAGGAAGGGGTTCGTCGCGCCTGGACCGAGATCGACCGCGCCGACATCGTGCTGTTCCTGATCGACGTTACCCGTGGCGCGACCGAAACCGACCGGGCGCTGCTCGAGCGCCTGCCCGCCGAGCGCGTGCAGCGCGTCTACAGCAAATGCGATCTACTCGAGGCCGGCGCGACGCGCGCGCTCGACGGGATCTACGTTTCGGCGCGCACCGGCGAAGGCCTCGAGTCGCTGATCGGGCGCATCATCGGGGATGGCGCCGATTACAACCAGGACCACCAGGCCTTTCTCGCTCGCCGGCGGCACGTCGATGCGCTGCGGCGCGCACTCGAATTCGTGCGCCAGGCGGCAGCGACCTTCGGCGAAACCCGCTCGGGCGAACTGATGGCCGAGGATTTGCGTGCGGCGCAACGGCACCTCGGCGAGATCACCGGCGAATTCACCAGCGACGATCTGCTCGGCCGGATCTTCGCCAGCTTCTGTATCGGCAAGTAGTCGGTTCAGGCGGCCGCCGCGTCGGCCAGCATCGACGCGAGCGCGTCGCCGCCGTCGGTGCGGCGCTCGAACAGCCGGCGAAACTCGTCCGGGCTCTTGCTGTAGGTCATTTCACCCGGTTGCGGGAACGTCTGGTCGTAGAGTCGCGACAGCCAGAAACGCATCGCCGTGACCCGCAGCAACAGCGCCAGTGAATCGATCTCGGCGGCGTTGAGTCGGCGTACCCCCTGATAGCCTTCGAGCAGAGCGCGCGTGCGCCCGGTGTCGAGTTCGGCGTCGTCGTCGTTGCACCAGTCGTTGAGCATGACCGCGAGATCGAAAGCGTAGCTGTCGACGCAGGCATAGTCGAAATCGATGAATCCGAAGAGGTCGCCGCGGTCGAACAATGCATTGTCGCGAAACAGGTCCGCGTGGATCGCGCCGCCCGGGAGCGAGTCGGCGTCGCTGCGCTGGTAGTCGGCGAGCGCGGCGTCGATCGTTTCGCGGTCGTCGCCGTCGAGCGTTTCCGCGAGCATGTCGCGCGCCGCGTGCATCCAGTCGAGGCCGCGCGGGTTGGGGCGGTAAGCGTTGAAATCGCTGCCGGCCAGGTGCAGCCGGGCGAGTTCGGCGGCGGCATCGCGACAATGGTCGACACCCGGCGCGGGCACGACCTGGCCGGGCAGCCGTTCGATGATCGCCGCGGGACGCTGGTTCAGATTCGAAAACAGCTCGCCGCGGCGGTCCTCGATCGGCATCGCGCAGCGCACGCCGGCGCCGCCGAGATGTCGCTGCAGGCCGAGGATGTAGTCGAGCTCGTCGTCGCTATGATGTTCGTACAGCGTCAGCACGAAGTCGCCGGTGTCGGTATCGAGCCGGTAATTGGTGTTCGTGATGCCCGCCGCGATCGGTTCGAGCGCGCGACAGCGGCCGATCGAATAGCGTTCGAGGAAAGGCTCGAGATCCTGCTGCGAAACGGTAGTGTATACGGACATCAACGCGGCCAAGGGTTATGCGCAAGGCGGCATGGCCGCCGTCATTGCTGTGTTATGATCGGGCTGTCGGGTCGGCATTTTAGCGCAACTTCATGAATCAGGAACAACAAAAAAAACTCGTCCTCGTCGACGGCTCCTCGTACCTGTTTCGCGCGTTCTACGCGCGCACCGGCGCCGAGTTGTCGAGTCCGACCGGATTTCCGACGCAGGCGATTTACATCGTCATCAACATGCTGCGCAAGCTGATCAAGGACGAGGCGCCGGACGGGATCGCGGTCGTGTTCGATGCCAGCGGCAAGACTTTTCGTGACGACCTCTACCCCGAATACAAGGCGAACCGGGAAACCATGCCGGACGACTTGCGCAAGCAGATCGAGCCGCTGCACGAAATTATTCGCGCGATGGGTTTGCCCCTGCTGTGCGTCGACGGCGTCGAGGCCGACGACGTCATCGGCACGCTCGCGCGCGAGGCCACGACGCGAGGCTACGAGGTCCTGATTTCGACATCGGACAAGGACATGGCGCAGTTGGTCAACGACAAGGTGACGCTGGTCGACACGATGAACAACAAGGTTCTCGACGAGGACGGCGTGGTCGACAAATTCCAGGTCCGAGCCGACCAGATCGTCGACTACCTCGCGCTGATGGGTGACAGTTCGGACAATATACCGGGCGTGCCCAAGGTCGGCCCGAAAACGGCGGCGAAGTGGATCGCCGAATACGGCAGCCTCGACGACGTCATCGCCCACGCCGACGAGATTCCGGGCAAGGTCGGCGAGAACCTGCGCGCGTCGCTCGATTTTCTGCCGTTGTCCCACGAACTCGCAACGATCAAGCTCGATTGCGATACCGGCATCGATGTCGACGAACTCGAACCACAACCGGGGGACGCCGCGGCGCTGGCCAACTATTACCGCGAGTACGGCTTCAACCGCTGGTACGAAGAGGTCGCCAGCGAGGCCGGCATCGAAGCGTCGTCGCCGAAACCCGACCCCGATGCCGAGTACGAGTGCGTGCTGACCGAGGACGCGTTCGAGGCCTGGGTCGCGCGCCTGGAGCGGTCGCCGCAGTTCGCGATCGATACCGAAACCACGAGCATCGACTACATGCGCGCCGAGCTGGTCGGCATATCGCTTTGCGTCGAAGTCGGCCGAGCCTGTTACATCCCGCTCGCGCATCGCTACGAAGGCGCGCCGAAACAGCTCGACAAGCGCGCCGTGCTGGCGCGGCTGAAGCCGATCCTGGAAGATCCCGCGAAAGCCAAGATCGGGCAAAACCTGAAGTACGACGCGCATATCCTGGTCGGCGAAGAGATACGCCTGCGTGGCATCGCGCACGATACGATGCTCGAATCCTACGTGCTGAACTCGACCGCGAGCCGCCACAACATGGACGCGTTGGCGAAGTACTACCTCGGCTACGACACGATTCACTACGAAGACATCGCCGGGCGCGGCGCCAAGCAGAAGACTTTCGACCAGATCGAGCTCGATGTGGCCAGCGACTACGCCGCCGAGGACGCCGACATCACGCTGCGCCTGCACGAGGCCCTGTCGGCCGAGCTCGGCAAGGTCGATCGGCTGCTGGCGGTTTACACCGACATCGAAATGCCGCTGCTCGACGTGCTGCTGGAGGTCGAGCGCAACGGCGTGCTGATCGACGAAAAGATGCTCAAGCGCCAGGGCGGCGAGATCGACAAGCAGCGCGGCAAGATCGAGGAGAAAATCTATGCCGAGGCCGGACAGGTATTCAACATCGGTTCGCCGAAGCAGATCCAGGAGATTCTGTTCGACAAGCTCGCGCTGCCGGTGCTGCGCAAGACGCCCGGCGGCCAGCCGTCGACCGCCGAAGACGTGCTCGAGGAGCTCGCCGCCGAATACGAGATCCCGAAGCTCATTCTCGAGCATCGTAGCCTGACCAAGCTGCTGTCGACCTACATCGACAAGTTACCGCAGGAAATCAATCCGGCTACCGGTCGCGTGCACACGAATTACCAGCAGGCGGTGGCGTCGACCGGCCGGCTGTCGTCGACCTCGCCGAACCTGCAAAACATTCCGGTGCGCACGGCCGAGGGCCGGCGTATCCGCGAAGCCTTCGTCGCGCCGCCCGGGCACCGCATCCTGGCGCTCGACTACTCGCAGATCGAACTGCGAATCATGGCGCACCTGTCGGGCGACGACAGCCTGCGCGAAGCCTTCGCCCGCGGTCTCGACGTGCACCGTGCGACCGCGGCCGAGGTGTTCGGCGCCGATCTCGATGCGGTGTCTTCCGAGCAGCGCCGCGCCGCCAAGGCGATCAACTTCGGCCTGATCTACGGCATGTCGGCATTCGGTCTCGGCCGCCAGCTCGGCATCCCGCGCGGCGAGGCGCAGCAATATGTCGACACCTATTTCGAGCGCTATCCGGGCGTCAAGCGCTACATGGAGGAGACCAAGGAGCGCGCGCGCGAGCAGGGCTACGTCGAGACCGTGTTCGGCCGCCGGCTCTACCTGCCGGATATCAAGCACTCGAACGTCAACGTTCGCCAGTACGCCGAGCGCACCGCGATCAACGCGCCGATGCAGGGCACCGCCGCCGATATCATCAAGCGCGCGATGATTCGCGTGCAGCAATGGATCGGCGAGCAAGCCCCGAATTGCCGCATGATCATGCAGGTCCACGACGAACTCGTATTCGAGATCGCCAGCGCCGAGGTCGACGCCTGCCGCGAGGCAATCGCGGCGCGGATGACCGGCGCCGCGGATCTGTCGGTCAGCCTCGTCGTCGACGCCGGCGTCGGCGACAACTGGAACGAGGCGCACTGAGCCACGCACCGGACCGGCGCCCAATCTGCGCTAGTCGAGCTAAAGATTTTGCGCAATCGGCCGATAGCTGCCAAAGGCAGGGCCCGGCGCGGGCACGAGGCTCCGCGGTTGACTCCGGACCGCGGAACTACCCGCAAAGCGATAGGGGTTGAATTTTACTGAACCGATCCCATCTGCGATGCGTATTGGAAGGTAATTTTGACGGAACTAAAAGGTTGTGCCGAATGTCCATGAATTAGCGCTATAGCCCAGCGCTATGTCCGTTCTCCCTCCTATGAGCGGACAAGGGTCCGGAAACCCCATCCGGATCCATACGTTTGTCCCTGGCAGTGTTTACTGCCAGGGCTTTTTTTTGCCCGCAGGCCTGCTGCGCGGCGCGTGCGCGGCGTTGGATTTCTACACCAAACGCTTGCGTGGGTTGGCGCCGGCCGCCGGGATTTGCCGGTCATTGCGAGGAGGCGCAGCCGACGAAGCAACCTCCCAAATCCTGCCCGATCTCCGGTGATTGCTTCGCTGCTTCGCAGCTCGCAATGACGGCGAGTATCGGGATATTCGGGCCAGGGCAAAATTTATTCGAAAGTACTTTTATCAGGTTAAGTTTTGCGCTGACCCGATTTTACGGTCATTCGGACTATTCGGGTTCGAGCCAGGCGCGGCAGCGCTGTTCGAGCTGATCGAGGCCCTGGCGATTGACGGTCGATAGCGCCGACACGCCGTGCGCGGGGCCGCCGAGGCTCGACTCGGCCGCCGTAACCGCGCGCGCGACCTGGTTGCGCGACAGCTTGTCCGCCTTGGTCAGCAGAATGTGTAGCGGCAACCGATCGCGCACCATCTCGATCAGCGCCTGATCGAGCGCGCCGACGCCGCGGCGAATATCGACGACGATGACGAGCCCGCGCAGCGCCTGCCGCTCGAGCAGGAAGCCCGACAGCACCCGGTCCCAGTGCTGACGCATGCGTTGCGGGACCCTGGCATAGCCGTAGCCGGGCAGGTCGACGAGGCGGCGGGTCGCATCGAGCGCGAAGAAGTTGATCAGCTGCGTGCGCCCGGGCGTCTTGCTCGTCTTGCACAGGCCTTTTTGCCGCACCAGGCAATTGATCGCGCTGGACTTGCCGGCGTTCGAGCGCCCGGCAAACGCGACCTCGGCGCCGCTGTCGGGCGGCAGCTGCGACAGCTCGTAGGCGCTGGTCAGGAAACGGGCTTCGGAAAATACTGGGCTCATGCCGATCGGGGCTTATTGTTGAACGCGCGGCCGGGGTATGATATACATTTGCGCCCAAAATTTCCGTACCCTTTTCCCCCGGGAGATGTAATGAAAGCGAGCCATATTGGAGCCTTGGTGCTGGCCTGTTGCGGCCTGACGGCGTTCGCCGCGACCGCCGCGGATATTGAAGCGGGCAAAGCCAAGAGCGCGGTCTGTGCCGCCTGCCACGGAGTCGACGGCAACAGCTCCAACCCGATTTGGCCGTCGCTCGCCGGCCAGCACGCGAGCTATACCTACAAGCAGCTGATGGATTTCAAGGACGGCCGGCGGGTCAACGCGTCGATGACCGGCATGGTCGCGTTGTTGACCGAGGAAGACATGAAGAATCTGGCCGCCTTTTACGAAAGCAAGATTCCGAGGGGCGTCGCATTCGATTCCGCGACGATCGCCAGGGGCGAGAGTATCTACCGTGGCGGCATCACCGAAACCCGGGTCGCGGCCTGCATGGGCTGCCACTCGCCGAGCGGCAAGGGCAACGGCCCGGCCGCGTGGCCGTCGCTCGCCGGACAGCATCCGCAGTATATCATCGCGCAATTGCAGTACTTCAAGGAAGGATTACGCGCCAACGATCCCGGCAAGATGATGCGCAACGTCGTCGTGCGGATGTCCGACGCCGAGATGGAGGCAGTCGCGAACTACGTCGCGGGCATACGCTAGGCGCAGCGCGGGCGTTCAGCCCGGATTCATCGGGCGCGAACTAGTCTTGCGTCAAACCAATCGCGACGCCGATGGTCATAACAACATCGATTTGCAGGAGCATGGCTATGAGTAGAGGCTGGCTGACGGGATTCTTTCTGTTTGCGTTTTTCACCGGCGCCGCGCAGGCGCAACTGGCCTTCGTCGAGGGCACCGATTTCCAGGCGATTTCGCCGCCGGTCAGGACTTCGGACCCCGACCGGGTCGTCGTCACCGAAATTTTCTGGTACGGCTGTCCGCATTGCTTTCGCTTCGAGCCCTACGCCGAGCGTCTCGCCGCGAGCCTGCCCGAGGGCGCCGTTTTCGAGCAGGTGCCGTCGGTGCTGAATTCGCGCTGGACCGAACACGCCCGCGCTTACTACGCCTTCCGGACGATGGGCGTGCTCGAGCAAACCCACAAGGCCTTCTTCGATGCGATCCACCTGAAGCGCCAGCGCCTTAACAGTCTCGATGCGATCGCCGCGTTTGTCGCCGGGCAAGGCCTCGACGAAGCGGCCTTTCGCGAGCACTACTTCTCGTTTCCGGTCGAGACCCAGATTCGACGCAACATGCAAAAGGAAAAGCGCTACGGTCACCGCGGCGTACCGGCGGTCGTGGTCAACGGCAAGTACCTGGTATCCGCATCGCTGGCCGGCAGCAACGAGCGCATGGTCGAAATCATTCGCTTCCTCGTCGCGCGGGAACTCGCCGGCTAGCGATCGTCGCGCTACTCGGTGCTCCAGCTGAAACGCGCGATCGCGATATTGCCCTTGCCGTGATACTCGAGCGAGTCGCATAAATCCCGGGTCAGCAGGATACCGCGACCGCTCAGGGCGTCGTCGCCCCGCGTCGGCGGCGGTTGCCGATCGTGGTCGAATCCCCGACCGCTGTCCTCGATCCGTAATACGATGCTGCGCCGCTCCTCCTGCTGCTCGACGGACAGGTTGAAGATGACGTAGCCGCTGTCGAGGTCCGCCAGGCGCTGCTCACGCGCCTGGAAGTAGGCGTTGAAACCATCGGATCGGGTCTTCAGCTTCGAATCGAGGCCGAGCACCCCGTGATCGAGCGCGTTGACATAGAGTTCGGTCATGACCGTGAACAGCGATTGGCGCTGGGCCTCGAGCGCTTCCATCTCGAGCAGGTAGGTCACCAGGATCGGCACCGGGTTGGTCTCGCGCAGCCGCGCACCGTTGAAGCGCAGCGACAGCTTCCATTCCCCGCGATCGCCCGCCTGCTGCGCCGGCAGCCTGAAGTAATCCTGCGGTTCGAGCGCCGGCAGGACATCGTGCACGCAGGCGATTTCGACCAGCGTCACGTCGTCGGCCTGGGTGACCTGGTCGCCGCAAAACCGATCGAGATCCGAGATCACGCGATCGAAGATGCGACCCGCCGGCGCCAAGGCGATCGACTCGCTCAGGCGCTGGTAGCCGAATTCCTCGTCCTCCGAATTGCGCGCCTCGGTCAACCCGTCGCTGTGCAGCAGGATTCGATCGTCATAGCTGATCGGCGCGTATTGCAGCATCTCGCGCGGGTCGATCGACGCGTCGACGCCGAGCGGCAAACCGGTCGAGGTCAGGCGATGCTTGATCCGGTTGCTGCCGCCCTCGACAACCAACACGTCGGGCATGCCGGCATTGAACACGCGCACGTGCTCGAGATCGTGATTGAGCACGACCAGCTGGGCGCCGAAAAACATACCCACCGGCAGCATGGCCTTCAGCTTCTTGTTGATACCGACCAGGATTTCCTCGGGACTGAAACCCTTCGCCGTCATCGCGCGGAAGACCTCGGAAACCGGCATTGCGCCGAGCGCGGCGAGCAGACCGTGACCGGTGAAGTCGCCACACAGGAAAAACAGGTCGCGCGAAGGCGAGTAGGCGGACAGCACCATGTCACCGCTGAAAATTCCGGCCGGGCGCACGGTTTGCCGCAGGTGCGGATTGTCGATGTTCGAGCTCTGAATGGCGTTGACGAACACCGATTCGGCGATTTCCTGCTCGCGGTGAATCATGCTGTACATGCCCTGGACCTCGTGATTGAGCGCGGCGATACGCTGCATCGAGCGGATCTTGCTTTGCAGGATCAGCTTGTCGTAGGGCTTGACGAGAAAATCGTCGCCGCCGGCGTCGATACATTGCGCCAGGGCTTCCTCGTCGGTCATTGCGGTAAGAAATATCACCGGGACGAAGCGCTTGCCGGCAATTTGCTTGATCTGGCGCGTCGCCTCGTAACCGTCGAGCACGGGCATCATGACGTCCATGAAGATGATGTCGGGGGCTTCGCGGCGGAACAGGTCGACCGCTTCCTGGCCGTCGGTCGCCTCGATGGTCGAGTAGCCCTGCCGGCTCAGCAGCGACTTCAAGACCAGGCGGTTGGTCTTCTCGTCGTCGACGATCAGGGCTTTGCCGGGGGCGGAGAGGTTCATCGCGTTGTGCCTCGGCAAAGCATCGGTCTTACCGATCGGCAGGGAGTGTCCTTGAGCGTCGAATCGATCAATGTGTAGTTCAAAAAGACCGCGAATTCAAGCGCCCGCGGTTTCGGCGCGCGGCGGCCAGCCGAGGCGTTCGGCGAGACCCGAGGTCCGCCGGGTCAGGCGTGCGATCGCCGCAGCGACCACCTCCGGCGGCGCCTGCAGCGCGAAATCGCGCCGCGCGCGGGTGACCGCCGTATAAAGCAGTTCGCGCGACAGCGCCTCGGCGGCCGGGTCGGTCGGCAACACCAGCAGGACCGAGTCGAATTCCGAGCCCTGCGCCTTGTGTACCGTGGTCGCCCAGGCGGGAACGTGGTCGGGCAGCCGGTTGACGGAAAACTCGCGCACGCCGTCGGTGCCGGGAAAGCAGGCGCGCAAGCCCCGCGGACCCGACCACAAGACTCCGGTATCTCCGTTGTAGAGCTCGAGTTCGTGCCGGTTGCGCGTCAACATGACAGGCAGGCCATGATAGTAATCACCCGCGGCGATCCGGTTGCGCCGTTGCAACGCCGTCGAGAATTGCCGGTTCAGGCCCTCGACGCCCAGCGGTCCGCGATTGACCGCGCACAGCACTCGCGAACGGGCGAATGCGGTCAGCGCCGCAACCGGGCTATCGCTGTCGAAAATGGCCTGGTAACGCTCGCACTGCGCGGCGAAAGCGGTCGCGGCGAGCGCTTCGCCGGCATTCGCCTCCCAGGCGATACCCGGCGCGCCGGATCCGAGCAGTTCGAGTAATCCGCCGGTATCGCCGAGGTTGATCTGGCGCGCGAGTGCACCGATGCCGCTGTCGGCGGCAAAGCGAAAGCTGTGCCGCAGCAGGGCGATAGCCGCCGCGATCGGCGCGTCGACGGTCTCGGGCTCGAGGCCGTGTCCGGTAATATCGCCGAGCACGTTGCCGGCGGCGACGGCGGCCAGCTGATCGCGATCGCCGAGCAGTATCAGGCGCGCATCGGCGGGCAGCGCCTCGAGCAGGCGATACATCAGCTCGAGGTCGATCATCGAGGCCTCGTCGACGACGACGCAATCGAATGGCAACGGATGGTTCGCGCCGTAGCGATACGCGTGCCGACGATAGCCGAGCAGCCGATGCAGGGTGCCGGCCTGTTCCGGCAGCGCGTCGCGCAACGCGTCGCCGAGGTCGAGCTGGCTACCGCGCTGGCGGATCGAGTCGAGCATGCGCGCCGCGGCCTTGCCGGTCGGTGCCGTCAACGCGACTCGCAGGCCCGGCTCGGTGTCGAGCAGCGTCGCCAGCAGCCGCAGAACCGTGGTCGTCTTGCCGGTGCCCGGCCCGCCGGAAATGATCGCCAGTCGCCGGCTCGCCGAAAGCATCACGGCGTGTCGCTGATCGGCTTCTTCGGGGCCCGCATCGGCGAACAGCGCGGCAACGCGGTCGCGAACCGGGCCGGAGACCTCCGCCGGCTTGTCGAGTAGCGCAGCGAGCCGCGCCGCCACCCGCGATTCGTAATGCCAGTAGCGCTGCAGGTAGAGACGAGTGCCGTCGAGCACGAGCGGCGTATCGGCGCCGGGATCGCCGACCGCCGGGTGCGCGCGCAGCGCTCGTTGCCAGGCGGCGGGGTCGATGCGCTGCGGCAGCTCGTTGGCGATTTCTCCCGCGGCGGCGAACGGCGGTCGGTCACGGTATTGCTCGAGATCGATGCAGACATCGCCGGCGAGATTGGCGTCACCGACCAGCGCCGCCGCCAGCGCCGGCACGTCGTCGATCGAGCCGGGCCCCTGGCGGGCGACGAATTCGGCGAAGTAACAGGCCAGCCAGTCGATATCGCCGGCGCGCGCCAGCCGCTGCAGCACCGGGCTCATGCCGACTCCCGGGCATTCGGCGTGAATGCGAGCAGGGCGTCGAGTTCGCCAAGTTCGGTCGCGGAATGACGTTCGAAGTGCACGCCGTAGCGATTGCCGTGAGCGGGACGCATGCCGCGCAGAAACAGGTAGTAGCAGCCACCGAAGTGGCGATCGTAGTGATAATCGGCAAGCCGCCGACCGAGATAGCGGTGCAGTGCCAGCGCGTAGAGCATCGCCTGCAAATCGTAGCGGCGCTCGCGCATCGCCGTCGCCAGCTGCTCGGGGGCGAAGTCGTCGAGCCGGTGGCCGAGCAGGTTACTCTTGTAATCGGCGAGGTAGTAACGGCCCTCGAATTCGAAGACGAGGTCGATCACGCCGGTAATCAGGCCGCCGAAATTATTGCTGTCGAGCGCCAGCAGCGGCTCCGGCGAGCGCGCCTGGCAGTAATCGTCGACCGCGCCGACATCGAAGCTATCGAGCGCGAAATCGAAGGCCAGCTCGTTGAGGCGTTGCCGGTTTTGCAACCGTTCGAGACGCAGCGAATCGCCGTCGAGCGGGGTGTGCAGGATATCATCGAGCCAGGCGCGCAGGGTCTGTTCGGCCTGCGCGCCGGAGATGCCGGAGCCGGGCAGGAATCGGGGGAACAACTCGGCGCACTGGGCGTCCAGGTCGGCGGTGAAATCGAGATGTTCGAGCAGCGCGTGCAGCGCGACGCCGACCTGGCTGCCGGCGGCGAACTCGAGCACCGGGTCGGCGGCGACTGCCGCGGCGGCGGGCGACGCCGGCTGGTGGATGCCGCGGGTCAACGCGGTAAAGCTGCCGATGCGCCAGTAGCCGAGCCGTTCGCGCGCGAGCATCGCGAGTTCGAGGCCGGGGCGGTCATCATCGCCGGTATTTGCGGTGCGCGCCGCCGCCGAGGGCGCGGCCGGCAGCATGCAACGCTCGATACTGCCGTCGCCGGCCGCGACCAGCGCGTCGAGATCCGACTCGAGATCGAAATTCTCGCCGAAGCCGTCGAACGGCGCGTGCTCGAGATCTTCCGGCGACCGCGTCGAGTGCAGCAGGTAGGCGAGCGCGGTTTGCCGGGCGTGACCATCGGAGCGAGAAGCGCCGGCGTTGCCCCAGGCGAGGTAGACCCGCGCGCGCGCGCGCGTCAACGCGACGTAGAGCAGC
>JAHEKJ010000005.1:0-13215 GCA_024638385.1 Gammaproteobacteria bacterium
TCCGACAACGCGATCAAGATCTTCACCGACCTGATCGAGGTCAACCGCGATACCATCGAGATACATCTGGCGCTGGCCAACCTGTTTCGCTCGCGCGGCGAGGTCGATCGCGCCATTCGAATTCACCAGAATCTGCTGGCGCGACCGAACCTGACCCGCAGCCAGCGGCATACGGCGATCGCCGAGCTGGCGAGCGACTACCTCAAGGCCGGCCTGTTCGATCGCGCGGAAAAACTCTATCGCGAGATGATCGAACTCGACGCCGACACCGCCGAGGCGTACCGCCGCCTGCTCGATCTCTACGTCGCCGAGAAATCCTGGCACGAGGCGGTCGAGTGCGCCGAAGTGCTTTATCGCATCGGCGAGCCCGACGCGCGCGTGATGTACAGTCAGTGTCTTTGCGAAATCGCCGAGCAGGCGGTGTCCGGCGGTAACAACCGGGCCGCGCGCACGAGCCTCGAGCGGGCGCTCGAAATCGACGAGGATTGCGTCCGCGCGGCCCTGCTGCTGATACGGATCAATCTCGATTCCGGCGATCGCGCATCCGCGCGCAAGATCTTCAGACGCCTGATACGGCAAAACCCGGAGTTCATGGGGCTCTACATCGAGCCGGCGCGGCAAATTTACCTGCGCGACGAACCGCGGGTTTATATCGAATTCCTGCAGTCCGAGTACCGCAAGCATCCGTCGACCCGGCTGGCGATGGCGCTGCTCGAACACTACGCCAATCACAACCAGATCGACAAGGCGCGCGAATTCCTGTCGGATATATTACGACGTTCACCGTCGTTCGAAGCCTTCGAGTTCGCGTTGCGCTTTCTGCGTTCGAACCCGGACCAGCTCGACGAGACCTGGGAAACCCTGTCGAGTTTCCTCAAGTCCCTGCAAAGCAAGCGCAACGAATTTTCGTGTTCGCGTTGTGGCTACGAGAGCCATGCCATACAATGGCTTTGTCCGAGTTGCCGCAACTGGGCCTCGATGAAACCGCTGAAGGCATGAACGACCCGAAAATAATCGTTGCCCTCGATTTCGCCGATGCGCGCCATGCCTTCGAATTCTCCCACCGCATCGATCCCGGGCAATGCCGCCTGAAGGTCGGCAAGGAACTTTTTACCCGCGCCGGCCCGGGGCTGGTCAAGTCGCTGGTTGCCGACGGCTTCGACATTTTTCTCGATCTCAAGTTTCACGATATACCCAACACCGTGCGCCAGGCCGCGCGGGCGGCGGCCGAGCTCGGCGTCTGGATGTTCAACGTGCACGCGCTCGGCGGCGAGGCGATGATGCGCGCGGCCCGCGCCGGCATCGACGACGCAGCGCAGCGGCCGTTGCTCGTCGCGGTCACGATCCTGACCAGCCAGACCGACAGCGACCTCGCCGCCCTCGGCATCGACCGTCCGCTGCCCGAACTGGTCGAATCGCTCGCGCGACGCGCGCTCGATTGCGGCCTCGACGGCGTCGTCTGTTCGGCACACGAAGCGCCGGCCCTGCGCGCGAGCCTCGGCGCGGCGGCGCTGCTGGTGACGCCCGGCATTCGTCCCGACTGGGCGACGGCCGACGACCAGCAACGGATACTGACCCCCGAGGCCGCGCTCGCCGGGGGCGCCAGTTACCTCGTCATCGGCCGACCGATTACGCGCGCCGACGACCCGGCGGCCGCGCTCGAACGCATTCAGGCATCGATTCGCGAAGCCGCCTAGGCGCGGATGACAGGGCCCGGGCGACGGGCTACACTAGCGTCACAAAAAATATCAGTCCCGCGACTTAAATGGATCCGAATTTCCTAGACTTCGAACAGCCGATCGCCGAGCTGCAGGCCAAGATCACCGAGCTGCGCTACGTTACCGACGACTCGGACATCAATATCAGCCAGGAAATCCAGACCCTCGAAAAGAAGGCCGAGGGTTTGACCCATTCGATTTTCTCCAAGCTCAGCGCGTGGCAGATTTCGCAGCTGTCGCGCCATCCGAACCGGCCTTACACGCTCGACTACATCGAACGCATGTTCACCGACTTCGAGTTCCTGCACGGCGATCGGGCCTTCGCCGACGACCAGCCGATCATCGGCGGGATCGGCCGTCTCGAAGGCCGCCCGGTCATGGTCATCGGCCAGCAGAAAGGCCGCGACACCAAGGAAAAAATCCGCCGCAACTTCGGCATGCCGCGACCCGAGGGCTATCGCAAGGCCTTGCGCCTGATGAAACTCGCGGAAAAGTTCAGGCTGCCGCTGATCACGCTGGTCGACACGCCCGGGGCCTATCCCGGCATCGGCGCCGAAGAGCGCGGCCAGAGCGAGGCGATCGCGCGTAATCTGTATGTGCTGGCCGAGCTCAAGACGCCGATCATCTGTACCGTGATCGGCGAAGGCGGATCGGGTGGCGCGCTGGCGATCTGTGTCGGCGATCGCATCAACATGCTGCAATACGCGACCTATTCGGTCATTTCACCGGAGGGCTGCGCATCGATCCTGTGGAAGAGCGCGGAAAAGGCCCCGCAGGCCGCCGAGGCCATGGGGATTACGGCCGAGCGCCTGTTCTCGCTCAACCTGATCGACCGGGTCATCGACGAGCCGCTCGGCGGCGCGCACCGGGATTACGACCTGGTCGCCAGGAACCTCAAGCAAAACCTGATCGAGAGTCTCGAGTCGCTGGAAGCGAGCACCATCGACAAGCTGCTCGAACTGCGCTACCAGAAGCTGATGGATTTTGGCGAGTATCGCGAAGCCTGATAGCATTATCGTTTTGCCTCGCGGGACAGGCGCATGCAAACCTGCCTGGACATCATTCCCGACGACGTCGAGCGCGTTTTCGTCGCCTATAGCGGCGGGCTGGATTCGAGCGTCCTGCTGCACCTGGTCGCGAACGCATCCGGTTTCGAGGTCGTCCCCTGGCACGTCAATCACGGGCTGCTCGAAGTGGCCGAGCAAATGCAGCAATTCTGCATCGAGCAGGCGCGGCGGCTCGGCCTCGAGCCGCGCGTCGACCGGCTCGAGCTCGGCGGGCTCGAGCGCAATATCGAGGCCGAAGCGCGGCGCCGTCGCTACCGCTTGTTCGAGCGCGAGACCGGTGCGGGCGACTGCGTCCTGACCGCGCATCACGCCGACGATCAGGCCGAGACATTCCTGTTGAACGCGCTGCGCGGCTCCGGCAGCGCCGGCTTGCGCGGCATCGCACGCCGCCGCCGGCTGGGCCGGGCGCTGCTGTTGCGACCGCTGCTCGATTTCAGCCGCGCGCAACTCGAGGACTATGCCCGCGAGCACGAAATCGCCTGGTTCAACGATCCGAGCAATCGCGACCTGCGCTTCGACCGCAACTACCTGCGCAACCAGGTTACGCCGCTGCTGAAATCGCGCTGGCCGCATTTCCACAACGCGCTCGCGACCGCCAGCGACCTTCAGGCCGAGACGCAGACGCTACTCGACGAGATCGCGGCCGCCGATTTCGAAGACCTGCGGCGCGAGGCGTCGGGCGGTATCGCGACGCTCGACGTGGCCGGACTGTTGCAGCTGTCGCCCGGCCGACGCAAGAACCTCGTGCGCTACTGGGTCGCGCAGCGCGAACTCGCCGCGCTGCCGAACTCGCGGCTCGAGGAATTGATGCGCCAGCTTCATGCGGACCCTGACAGCCTGCCCGAAATCGCCTTGCCGGAATACTCGATCCGTCTGTACGATCGGCGGCTTTTTATCGTGCGTGAAACCCCGGCACCGCGCTGCGACGGGCAGTACGATTTCGGCCGCGCCGACGCGATCGAGATCGCCGAGCTGGATCTGAAGTTGCGCCGCCGCCAGGTGTTCGAACGGCTGGGGATCGAGGATGCCGAGCAGGAACTGTCGCTGCGCTTTCGCGTCGACGGCGAGGCCAACGACGACCGGCACCGGCTCAAGCGCCTGTTCCAGAAACACCGGGTGCCGCCCTGGCAGCGCGATCTCGTCGCCCAGGTCTATCTCGACGGCCGCCTGCACGGACTGCTGCTGTGAGCAAGCGGTCCCGCGATCGGGTCTTCGCCAGACCGCTCGGCGAAATCAGGGCATTCGAGTTCAACGACAGCGTCGCGCGCGTGTTCGACGACATGATCGAGCGCTCGGTGCCGGGATACGGCCTGTTGTTGCAGCTCATCGGAATCTACGCCGGCATCTTCGTGCGCCCGGGCAGCCGGATCTACGATCTCGGCTGCTCGCTGGGCGCGGCGACGCGCATCGTCGCGCAGCAGACGCGCGGCGCCGACTGCGATATCGTCGCGGTCGACAGTTCGGCGGCGATGATCCGTCGCTGCCGCGGCGAATCAGCCGACGATTCCCGCATCGAATGGCGCTGCGAGGATATTCGCGAGACCCCCATCGAGTCGGCCTCGCTGGTCGTGCTCAACCTGACGCTGCAATTCCTGCCGCCGGCGGAACGCGCCGCCGAGCTCGCGCGCATCCACCGCGGCATGCTGCCGGGCGGCGCGCTGGTGCTGAGCGAGAAAATCAGGCTCGACGACGACGAGCAGGATGCGCGCATGGTCGAACTGCACCAGGCGTTCAAGAAAAGCCGGGGATACAGCGAACTCGAGATCAGCCAGAAACGCAACGCGCTCGAGCAGGTCATGCGTCTCGACCGCGAGTCGGTGCACCTCGAGCGCCTCGCCGACGTCGGCTTCGACCCGGTTTACGCCTGTTTTCGCTGCCTCAATTTCGCTTCCTACCTTGCGCTCAAGCCGTGAGCGACGGTTTTCTCGAAGCGCTGCGCGCGCACGGGCTCACGGCCTGGGCCGGGTGCGACGGCCGCGAGCGGCTCGCCGCCCACGGCGACTACCCGCGCTGGCGGGCTTCGCTCGAGCGCCTGCCGCCGATCGACGATCTCGAGATCGCGTTCGATCGCGACGCGGTGACGCTGGCGGGTCGCTGCGCGTTGCCGGACGAACTCGAGGCCGGCCTGCGCGGCCTGATGCCGTGGCGCAAGGGACCGTTTCGATTTGCCGAAACCTTCGTCGACTCCGAATGGCGCTCGAACCTGAAATGGGACCGCGTGCGGCCGCACCTCGCGCCGCTGGCGGGCCGGCGCATCGTCGACGTCGGCTGCGGCAACGGCTACTACGGCTGGCGCATGCTGGCGCAAGCGCCCGCGATCGTCGTCGGGATCGAGCCGTCGGTGCTGTTCAACCTGCAGTTCGCCGCGGTGCAGCGTTACGCCGCGCGCGACGATATCGGCTTGCTGCCGTTCGCCATCGAATCGCTGCCGACCGACCTCGGCTGCTTCGATACGGCGTTGTCGATGGGCGTGCTCTACCATCGCAAGAGCCCGATCGAGCATCTGCAGCAACTTTGCAGTCTGCTGCGACCGGGCGGAGAACTCTGCCTCGAGACGCTGGTCGTCGCCGGCGGCGCCGGGCGGGTGCTGGTGCCCCCCGGGCGCTACGCGCGCATGCGCAACGTCTGGTTCATCCCGTCGGCCGCCGAGCTCGCCGTATGGCTCGAACGATGCGGCTTCGGCAACGTTCGCGTGGTCGACGAATCGGTTACCGGCGTCGGCGAACAGCGCTCGACCGAATGGATGCCTTTCGAATCGCTGGCCGAGTGCCTGGACGCAGAAGATCCGGCGCGGACGGTAGAGGGTTTGCCGGCGCCGCGCCGCGCCGTGATCCTGGCGACGCGCGTCTAGAGGTCGCGAAAGACGACGCGGTTGCGGCCTTTCTCCTTGGCCTCGTAAACGCCCTTGTCGGCGCCCGAAAAGAGTGCCTCGAAGTCGCCCGCAACGTCGCCGCCGAGCGTGCTGACGCCGATGCTGGCCGTGATTGGCAGGTCGTTGGGATTCAGCGCCTCGATTTCGACGCGCAGGCTCTCGGCCTTGTCGACCGCGAACGCGGCGTCGCAATGGCTCAGCAGCACGACGAATTCCTCGCCGCCGAAGCGGGCGACCAGGTCGCCCTCGCGAAAGCTGCGGTTGAGCAGGTTGCCGACTTCCTGCAGGACGATATCGCCGACCGCGTGGCCGTGCTGGTCGTTGATCGACTTGAAATGGTCGAGATCGATGACCAGCGCGCTGACCGGGTATCCGTGGCGTTGCGCCTGGGCGATGAACTTGTCGGAGAATTCCATCAGGCTGTGGCGGTTGTGGCAACCGGTCAGCTTGTCGGTGGTCGCGAGCGCGTAGAGCTCGCGGCGAATGTCGTGCACCTTGTCGAGCAGGCGCTTGTTGGTGATCTGGTTGCTGATCCGGACCAGTAATTCCTGCGCCAGGATCGGTTTTTGCAGGAAGTCGTTGACGCCCTGCTGATACAGGGATATTCGCAGCTCGGCGGTGTTTTCCTCGGTGATCGCGATGATCGGGACGAATCCGCGCGCGTCTTCGAGCCGGCGAATCAGGCCGATCAGGTCCTGGCCGCTCATCTGGCCGGCGAGATTGACGTCGGTGATGACGAGATCGTAGGCGTCGAGGTCGGAGCCGTAGGACACCTCGGTCTCGAAATCGCGCCACGCGTCCTCGGCGGTAACGAAGTGCGAGACCCGGTAGCCGGTTTGTTCGAGCTGACCGAGTATCGCCTCGGCGATGCTCTCGCTGTCCTCGACGAACAGGATGCGGCCTTCGAAAAACACCGGGTCGAGGTGGATTTCGACGAAATGGGTGATCTGGTCGGCGATCTGCTGCAGGTTGAACTTGTGCACGACCTCGTCGACGCGCACCGGCAAGTCATCGCGAACCAGCGACTTGTCGTTGCTCAGGAACAGGATCGGCGTCGCCGCGTGCCGGCCCGATTCGTTGAGATGCCGAATCAAGTCCTCGCCGGGGCCGTCGTCGAGATGATGGTTGATGCAGACCAGGTCGTACTGCTCGGCGTCGAGAAAATCGCGGCCCGCCGCGATCGAATCGCAGATATCGTTCTCGAAACCCTGTTGTCCGAGGGTGTTGTCGAGAAACTGGCGATAGAGGCGGCTGTTTTCTGCGATCAGGGCGCGCATGGCTGGAAGTATAGGCCAGCAACGAGCTTTGTTGGGTATTTTTACCGTTTGTCGGAAGCTTTGCCGTGACTCATCCGGCAAGGCTTCGGTTCGATTGTTTTGGGTATGCGATTCTGCTATCGTGTCCTTCCAATTTACGTATCCACGTCGATTGGATTTCCCGAGGTTATGAGCCGATTTATCTTTATTACCGGTGGTGTCGTTTCATCGCTGGGCAAGGGCATTGCATCCGCTTCGCTGGGCGCTTTACTACAGGCCAGGGGGGTCAGCGTGCAGATGATCAAGCTCGATCCCTATATCAATGTCGACCCGGGCACGATGAGCCCGTTTCAGCACGGCGAAGTCTATGTGACCGATGACGGTGCGGAAACCGACCTGGATCTCGGTCATTACGAGCGCTTTGTCGGCATTCGCTGCTCGCAGCGCAGCAATTACACGACCGGTCGCATCTATGAAAGCGTCATCGCCAAGGAGCGGCGTGGCGACTACCTCGGCGCGACCGTGCAGGTCATCCCGCACGTAACCGACGAGATCAAGAACTCGGTGCTCGACAGCAGTAACGGCGCCGACATCGTGCTGGTCGAAATCGGCGGCACGGTCGGCGACATCGAGTCGCTGCCTTACATGGAGGCGATCCGGCAGATGGGTTTCGAACTCGGCCACGAAAACGTGCTCTACATGCACCTGACGCTGATTCCCTACCTCCCCGCGGCCGGCGAACTGAAGACCAAGCCGACCCAGCATTCGGTCAAGGAATTGCGCTCGATCGGTATCCAGCCGGACGTGCTGCTGTGTCGCGCCGACCGGCCGATCCCGCAGGAGGAGCGGCGCAAGATCGCGCTGTTCACCAATGTCGCCGAGGAGGCGGTCATCGCCGCGGTCGACGTCGACCATATCTACAAGCTGCCGCGCGAACTCTCGGAACAAGGCCTCGACGACATCGTCGCCAAGCACTTCTCGATGGAGTTGCCGGCGGCCGATCTGTCGGACTGGGACCGGGTCGTCGATGCAATGCAGCACCCCGAAAACGAGGTTTCGATCGGCTTCGTCGGCAAGTATGTCGATCACACCGATGCTTACAAGTCGCTCAACGAAGCGCTCGACCACGCCGGTATCCACACCCGCACGCGCGTCAACATCGTCAAGATCGATTCGGACACGATCGAAACCGACGGCACCGCCTCGCTCGAGGGACTCGACGCGATCCTGGTCCCGGGTGGCTTCGGCAGCCGCGGCATCGAGGGCAAGATCGCGGCGGTCAATTACGCCCGCACCCACAACGTGCCTTACCTCGGAATCTGTCTCGGCATGCAGGTCGCGGTCATCGAGTACGCGCGCAACGTGCTCGGCCTGTCGAAGGCGCACAGCTCGGAGTTCAATCCGAAGACGCCGGATCCGGTCATCGCGCTGGTCACTGAATGGGTCGACCGTGACGGCTCGGTCGAAAAGCGCGACGAAAACACCGATCTCGGCGGCACCATGCGTCTCGGCGCGCAGACCTGCAAGCTGGTTCCGGGAACGACGACGCGGCGCGCCTATGGCGCCGAGGAAATCCACGAACGCCATCGCCACCGCTACGAGTTCAACAACACCTACCTCGAGCGCCTGCAGGAAGCCGGACTCGTCATCTCGGGCCTGTCGGTCGACAACGAGCTGGTCGAGATGGTCGAATTGTCTGACCATCCCTGGTTCATCGGCTGCCAGTTCCATCCCGAGTTCACGTCGCAGCCGCGCGAGGGACATCCGCTTTTCAACAGTTTCATCTCTGCGGCGGTCGACTATCACCGGGCGCGCCAGCATGAAACTATGTGATTTCGAAGCCGGGCTCGATCGTCCGCTATTCCTGATCGCCGGCCCCTGCGTCATCGAATCCGAGCAGCTCGCACTCGATACCGCCGGCGAGCTTCAGCAGATTTGCCGGCGCCTGCAAATCCCGTTCATCTACAAGTCGTCGTTCGACAAGGCCAATCGCTCGAGCAGCCGGAGCTTTCGCGGCCCCGGCATCGACAAGGGGCTGGCGATTCTCGAAAAGGTTCGCCAGAGCCTCGATCAGCCGGTGTTGACCGACGTACACGAGGATACGCCGCTCGACGAGGTCGCAAGCGTCGTCGACGTGCTGCAAACCCCGGCTTTCCTCTGCCGGCAAACCAATTTCATCCACAACGTGGCCGCGCAGATGAAGCCGGTCAATATCAAGAAAGGGCAATTTCTGTCTCCGTGGGACATGCAGCAGGTCGTCAACAAGGCTCGGGATACCGGCAACCGGCAAATCCTCGTCTGCGAGCGCGGCGCAAGCTTCGGGTACAACAACCTGGTTTCTGACATGCGCTCGCTGGCGGTCATGCGCCAGACCGGCTGCCCGGTCGTGTTCGACGCGACCCATTCGGTGCAACTGCCCGGCGGGCAGGGCAACGCCTCGGGGGGGCAGCGCGAGTTCGTCCCGGTGCTGGCGCGCGCCGCGGTCGCGGCCGGCGTCGCCGGTCTGTTCATGGAAACCCACCCCGATCCGGAGCAGGCGCTCAGCGACGGGCCGAACGCCTGGCCGCTGGCGCAGATGGAAGCCTTGCTGACAACCCTGGTCGAACTCGACCGGGTCGCGAAAGCCGCGGATTTACCCGAGAATTCGCTGCTCGGCATCGATTAAAATCGGCGACACAACCGAATACGGCAGGAGCGAACATGAGCACGATTACACGAGTCATCGGCCGCGAAATACTCGATTCGCGCGGCAATCCGACGGTCGAGGCCGAAGTCACACTGGCCAGCGGCGTCATCGGCCGGGCCGCGGCGCCATCGGGCGCGTCGACCGGCGAACGCGAGGCCATCGAGCTGCGCGACGGCGATCCCGCTCGCTACGGCGGCAAGGGTGTCATGCGCGCGGTCGCCAACATCGACAATGAACTGGCGAGCGTCGTCGTCGGCCGCGAGTGCGGCGATCAGGCGGGGCTCGACCAGGCCATGATCGATCTCGACGCCAGCGAGAACAAGGCGCAGCTCGGCGCCAACGCGCTGCTCGCGGTGTCGCTCGCCAACGCGCAGGCCGCGGCGATCGAGGCGGGCATGCCGCTGTACCGCTATCTCGGCGGCGACGGCGCGACCACGCTGCCGGTGCCGATGATGAATATCATCAACGGCGGCGCGCATGCCGATAACAGCGTCGATCTGCAGGAGTTCATGATCCTGCCGGTCGGCGCGCCGAGCTTTAGCGAGGCGCTGCGCTATGGCGCCGAGGTTTTCCACGCGCTCAAATCGGTGCTGGCGCAGCGCGGGCTCAGTACCGCGGTCGGCGACGAAGGCGGTTTCGCCCCCGATCTCGGCTCCAACGAGGAAGCCATCGAAGTCATACTCGGCGCGATCGACAAGGCCGGATATCGTGCCGGCGACGAAATCTGTCTCGGCCTCGACGTCGCCAGTTCGGAATTTCACGTCGACGGTCAGTACCGGCTCGAGTCCGAAGGCAAGACCTACGATGCCGGGGGCTTTGCCGACTACCTGACCGCCTGGGTCGACCAGTACCCGATCATCTCGATCGAGGACGGCATGGACGAAAGCGACTGGGAGGGCTGGGCTATCCTGAGCGAGCGCCTCGGCCACCGCATCCAGCTCGTCGGCGACGACCTGTTCGTGACCAATACGCGCATTCTGGCGCGTGGTATCCAGCAGCACATCGCCAATTCGATCCTGATCAAGTTCAACCAGATCGGCACGCTCAGCGAGACCCTCGATGCGATCCAGATGGCGCACAAGGCCGACTATACGACGGTCATCTCGCATCGCTCGGGCGAGACCGAGGACGTCACGATCGCCGATCTCGCGGTCGCCACCGGCGCCGGCCAGATCAAGACCGGCTCGCTGTGCCGCTCCGACCGGGTCGCCAAGTACAACCAGTTGCTGCGGATCGAGTCGCAGCTCGGCACGGCGGCGCGGTACCCGGGCAGGGCGGCGTTCTCGCGACTCGCGGCGTCGTCCGGGTAAGCTTGAAGTTTCTCGTCGCCATCCTGCTGCTGCTGTTGATCGGATTGCAGTACCGGCTCTGGTTTGGCGACGGCAGCCTGTCCGAAGTGGTGCAGTTATCGCGCGAGCTCGAAATCCAGAAGCAGCGCCTGCGCGAACTCGAGGCCCGCAACCGCATGCTCGAGGCGCAGGTGCTCGACCTGCAAAACGGTCTCGACGCCTTCGAGGAAAAGGCGCGTAACGATCTCGGCATGATCAAGCAGGGAGAAACCTTCATCCAGCTCATCCCCGGCGACTCCGCCAGCGGCAGTGAGCGCTGAAGCGCCGGTCTGGGCCGTAGTCCCGGCGGCCGGCAGCGGCAGCCGGATGAGCGCCGACCGGCCTAAACAGTATCTCGAGTTTGGCGGCAAGACCGTCATCGAACACACCCTCGACCGCCTGCTGGGGCATCCGCAGATCAGCGGCGCCGTCGTCGTGATCGACGCCGGCGACGAATACTGGCCGACACTCGGCTACGCCGCGGCAGCACCGGTGACGACGGTGGACGGAGGCGCCGAGCGCCACCAGTCGGTTTACAGCGGTTTGTGCGCGCTGCGCGACGCCGCGGGGGAAGAGGTGCTGGCGCTCGTGCACGACGCGGTCAGGCCGCTGGTGAGCGCCGACGAAGTGACACGCGTCATCAATGCTGCGCGCCGGCACGCGGGCGGTGCGGTCCTCGCCTGTCCGTTGGCGGATACCCTCAAACGGCAGGCCGACGACGACCAGGCGATCCAGTCGACGGTTCCGCGCGAGCGCCTGTGGCGCGCGCAGACGCCCCAGGTGTTCGAATTGCGGTTGCTGCTGGCGGCGTTGCGGCGCGTGATCGACGAAGGCCTGGTCGTGACCGACGACGCGGCGGCAATGGAGTTGCTGGGCTATCGACCGGCGCTGGTCGAGGGCCGGCCGGAAAACATCAAGATCACGCAGCCGGGTGACCTGCGGCTGGCGGAACTGATCTGGTCAGACCAGCGCGATAAGCAACACGATGAATAGGGCAACTGCCGCCATCGGCAACACGTAACCAATCCAGTCCTGCATGCTGCCCTTGCGCGAGTTCTCGATGACGTGCTTGGCGCGCGGGAACAGGTAGACGATCATCGCCAGCATGAACAGCGCCGAACCTATTTTTACCCAGTCCAGGTCCATAAATCGTGCGTCCCGTATCGATGAAAAAAATAAGCCCCGTAAGAACGGGGCTTATCGACTAACCAGATTTCGTCCTCAGTCGTCGCTGAATGCACCGAGCAGGTGCAGCAGCGCCTGGAAGATGTTCAGGATCGACAGGAACAGGCCCGCGGTCGCCATGATGTAGTTGGTTTCGCCGCCATGAATCAACGTCGAGGTTTCCCACAGTATGAACGCGCTCATGATCATGATCACGGCCGCGTTGATCGCGAGAAACAGGGCCGGGATCCCGAGAAAGATATTCAGGATCGCGGCGCCGAGCACGACCAGCAGGCCGACCATGACGAATCCGCCGAGGAAGCTGAAATCCTTGCGCGTGGTGAGCGCGTAGCCGGACAGGCCGAGAAAGATCACGCCGGTGCCGCCGAGTGCGGTCATGACGATGCTCGGGTTGACCGACAGGTAGTAGCTCAGCACCGGACCGAGGCCGAAACCGAGCAGGCCGGTGATGGCGAAGATCGTCGGAATGCCGGCCGCGCTGTTCGCGGTGCGGGGTAATACGAACCAGAGCATTACGATAGCGGCGATGCTGGCGATCAGGGCCACGCCCTGGCCGATTCCCGAGACGACGCCCACAAAAGCCATCGCGGCACTGAAAACCAGCGTCATCGACAACAGAATGTAGGTGTTGCGGATGACCTTGTTGGTCTGCAATATCGCATCATGCGAGCGGGTTACAGCCGTGTTCGTTTGCATTACTTCGACTCCAGTTTTAAAACGTCAATTAAGACCGATGCGCGCCATTCTAAGTTCCAGACGAGGCGATAGCAAGCCTCCTCGGAACCTCGCTAACCGGTTGACGCGCAACCGGTTTTGCAAGGTGATATGCGGCTTCGGCGCCAGTTTTCAAGCCCTCGCGACGATAATTCGGCCTGACGGCGCCCCCGGACCGATGCGGAGCGCGCGCTCGCGTCGCCCGCCGCGCCAAATTCACGAGAGCTGGATGAGCAGGTACATTCTTGATCGCACCCGGTACTCGTGCTTGACCTGTAAATGTCTATAATACGCACCGCATCAAGACACGAAGATTTCAGGAGAGCTGGCTGAGTGGTCGAAAGCGGCGGTCTTGAAAACCGTTGACCCGAAAGGGTCCGGGGGTTCGA
>JAHEKJ010000005.1:13315-72745 GCA_024638385.1 Gammaproteobacteria bacterium
TTCAGGAGAGCTGGCTGAGTGGTCGAAAGCGGCGGTCTTGAAAACCGTTGACCCGAAAGGGTCCGGGGGTTCGAATCCCTCGCTCTCCGCCAAATTAAAAAGGGGCTCCCGTCAGGGGGTCCTTTTAATTAGATGGATAGTGAGGGTGCAAAGAAGCCCCGCGGGTTCGACCAATTCGCCGGGAGCGAATTGGCGCGAGCCCTGGAGCGCGGCATCACCTCGCCGAACTCGTCGCCGACGAATTCCTCTGACTGGCCAGGCGAAGCAGTACTATAATTCAGCCTGCAATAATCGCGGGGAAGCCGGCATGTCGCAGACCAGGCCATTGATTGATACGTTGAAGCGCGAACTTCGCAAGCAGCGCATTACCTACAAGGACGTCTCGCGCGCCCTCGGGTTGTCCGAAACCAGCGTCAAGCGGCTTTTTTCCGAGGAGGCCTTCTCGCTCAAGCGGCTCGAAAAGGTCTGCGCACTGCTGCACCTCGACCTGAGCGACCTGGTCCGCCTGATGGAAAAGAACATCGAGCTGACGACCCAGCTGACGCTCGAGCAAGAGCAGGAACTGGTATCCGATATCAAGCTGTTGCTGGTCGCGCTGTTGCTCGTACTGAAGCTCGAATTCCACGAGATCGTCGAGATTTACGATATCTCGGAAACCGAGGGTATTCGGCTGCTGGCGCACCTCGATCGCATGAAACTGATCGAATTGCAGCCGGGCAACCGCGTCAAGCTGATGATATCGCCCAATTTTTCGTGGATTCCGAACGGACCGATCCAGAAGTTCTTCGAGCGCAAGGTGCAACCGGAATTTCTCGATTCGTCGTTCAACGGCCCCGGCGAGTACCGGGTTTTCGCCTCCGCGATGCTGTCGCGCTCGGACAATGCCGAGATCGTCCGCAAGATCCAGCATCTCGCCAACGAAATGAACGAACTCAATATCGAATCCAGCTCGCTGCCGCTCGAACAGCGTTTCGGAACCAGCCTGCTACTCGCCATCCGCCCATGGCAGATCAAGGCGTTCGAAGCCTTGCGGCGCAAGCCCGACGAGCGGGCGTTCGGTTGAGACCCCGGCGTTCGAAGCACTCGACCGCGTCGCCGATGATCAACATCCTGACCTATAACATCCACAAGGGCTTCGATCGCTACAACCGCGATTTCGTTTTGCACCGGATCAAGGAGCAGCTGCAGCAGGCCGACGTCGACGTCGTGCTGCTGCAGGAAATTCAGGGGCGTCACTATCACCACGAAACCGGCATCTCGACCTGGCCCGAGGTTTCGCAATTCGAATTTCTGGCGGACAGCATCTGGCCGCACTACGCTTACGGCAAGAACGCGATCTACGAGAAGGGGCATCACGGCAACGCGATTCTGAGCAAGTACAACCTGCTCGAATGGAACAATCTCAATCTGTCGCGCTTTCAGCGTGCCAGCCGCAGCCTGTTGCACGGTCGTGTCGATTTACCCGACGACCGCGGCCCGCTGCACCTGATCTGCGTACACCTCGACCTGATCGGCTTCGAGCGCAAACGCCAGATCAAGGAGCTCAAGCGCTACATCGACGCCAGCATCGACGCGAACGAACCGGTCATCCTGGGCGGCGACTTCAACGACTGGCATGGCGGCATGGGGCGCACGCTGGAAGCGAATCTCGGGATGCAGGAAGCCTTTCGCGCGACCCACGGCAACTATGCCAAGACATTTCCGTCGCACCTGCCGATGCTGCGAATGGATCGAATTTACTATCGCGGCGTCAGGCTGCTCGAATCGATCCGGCTCGAGCGCCAACCGTGGAGCCAGTTGTCCGACCACCTGCCGCTGTTTGCCCGATTCGCGCTCTGAGCCTGCCCCCGTTGGTATCGCTTCCGCGCCTGTTCTTCGATCCGCATGCGTATTTCGCCGACCTCGTCGAGCACATCGAACGGGCCGCGCGCGAGATCGTCTTCGAGATTTACATCTTCGAACTCGACGCGGTCGGAATGCGGGTACTCGACGCCCTCGAAAGCGCCGTCGATCGGGGCGTGACGGTGCGCATCCTGCTCGATGGCGTCGGATCCTACCGTCACGCCAGCCGAATCGCGGAGCGCCTGCGCGGCGGAACCTGCGAGGTCCGGATATTTCACCCGCTGCCGTGGGACTTCGCCGCCTACCGCAATGCGCTGCAGGCGGGTCGCTGGTACTCGCAACTGCTGTATTTCATCGCCTCGATCAACCGGCGCGATCACCGCAAGCTGTGCATCGTCGACGGCAAGTTCGCCTGGCTCGGCAGTTTCAACCTGACCGCCGAACACTTCGAGACGGATCACGACGGCGGCGGCGAGTACTGGCACGATACCGGCTTGCGCGTGAGCGGCCCTATGGTGGCGATGCTGCTGGCCAACTTCGAACAGGTCTGGCACGGCAAGCGCGGCAGTTTCGGAGAGCGCTCGCGGCGCTTCCTGGTCCATCAGGCGCGCTCGCACCGCCGCCAGGGACGCCGGCGACTGCTTGCCGTGCTGGCGCATTCGCAGACTCGTATCTGGATCACCAACGCCTACTTCAACCCGTCGCGGCCGGTGCTGAAGATGCTCAGAAAAAAAGCGACCCGGGGCCTGGACGTGCGGGTCATAGTACCGTCGCGTTCGGACATCGCGTTGTTCCCGACGCTGTCACGCAGTTTCTACTCCGATCTGCTGCGCGTCGGCATCCGGGTTTTCGAATACCGGCACCAGGTCTTGCATTCGAAAACCCTGCTGGTCGACGACCAGGCATTGATCGGCAGCACCAACCTGAACTATCGCAGCCTGCTGCACGATCTGGAACTCGATGTGCTGCTCGATGATCCCGGGCTGGTCGAAACGCTCGGCCGGCGCTTCATCGAGGATATCGCGAACAGTCGCGAAATCACCTTGAAAAGCTGGCGTGAGCATCCCTGGCTGCTACGCTCATTGAGCTGGATATCGCGACTTCTGCGCTACTGGATGTAATCGCCCGATGTTTCGCCCATGCAAGATAATCTACATTAACTATACTGATTAAATATCTGAATAATAAATGAATAATTGGCCTTCTGGTTTACAGCCACGGTGGTCTCCGGGATAATGACCGACCCCGCGGCAAGGGATGATCGATGAGCACGACCGACAACGGATTCACCTGGCGTTCGCAAACCGCGTTCGTCGCCGTCGCCGCCGGCGCCACGCTGAGCCTGAACGATTTTCTGACGTTTCCGGTGCTGGCCGGGCAGAATGGCGGCGGCGCTTTCCTGCTGCTCTATATCCTGTTCCTGTTCATGCTCGGATTGCCGCTGCTGATGGCCGAGCTGATGCTCGGCCGCCTGACGCGGCGTGATCCATCGGCCGCCCTGCGAGTGCTGTCGGAACAGTACCGCGCGTCGATCTACTGGAAACTGACCGGTCTCGCCGCGATGCTGGCCGCCTTTCTGATCGTCGCAACCTTCAGCGTCGTCGCCGGCTGGTCGCTGGCCTACGCGATCAAGTCGCTGCTCGGGCAGTTCGCCGGCATCACCCCCGACGCGGCCCTCGAGGCCTTCGAGGTATTCACCGGCGACGGTGAACGCATGGCTTTATGGCACACCCTGTTCGTGATCCTGCTGGTCACGATCTGCGCCCAGCCGCCGCGACGCGGACTCGAGCGCTACAGCCTGATCCTCGTGCCGACGATGGTATTGCTGCTGATCGTCGGCCTGGTCCTCGCGACCATGTCGTCGGGTATGACCGCGAGCATCCGGTACATCCTCTATGCCGACTTCGCCGCAATCGATTCGCACACGCCGATACTCGCGCTACAGCGCGCCTTTTATACGCTGGCGCTCGGCATCGGCGTGATGATGGCCTTCGGTCGTTACCTGCCGGCCGGCGTGCCGATCGGTTACGCCGCCGGCCTGATCATAACCGTCGACCTGCTGTTTTCGATCTTCACCGGATTGTCGATCAACGCGCTGATGCTGTCGGCCGGCCAGCAACCCGGCGTCGACAGCCAGTTCGCGTTTCGCGTGATGCCGGTCATACTCGATCGATTCGCGTCCGCCAGCCTGTTCAACGCGCTGTTCTATACGCTGATGACGATTGCCGCGCTGACCACGTCGATCGCGCTGCTCGAAGCGCCGATTACCTATTTCCAGCGCAAGACCCGGGTTTCACGGCTCAGGGCGACCGCGCTGCTCGGCGTCGGCGTCTGGCTTTTCGGCCTGGGTGTCGTGCTGGCGCACAGCGCTTGGAACGGCGAGGGCTTCACGATCGCGTTGTTTGTCGGTGACGAAGCGGTTCGGCTGGTCAACAACGCCGGTTTTCACGATGTCCTCGCTTTCGTGTCGAGCCACCTGATCCAGCCAATCGTTGCGCTATGCCTGTGCCTGTTCGTCGCCTGGAAGATTCCGCGCGAAGTCAGCCACAGGGAGCTAGCGCTGACGCGCCACTACTGGTTCGAGATCTGGAATTACCTGTTGCGCTACATCGTGCCGGTGCTGCTCGGCATCGTCATCCTGGCGGCGGTCGGAATCATCTGAATGCCCGAGATCAGACGCAGCGCGATCCTGCCATACCCGGCCAGCTTCATGTATTCGCTGGTCAACGACGTCGAGGCTTACCCGGAATTTCTGCCGTGGTGCGGCGGTGCGAGAATCATCGCTCGCGATGCGAACTCGATGGACGCGTCGATCCTGATCGAGCGCGCGGGTCTGACCCAGTGGTTCACGACGCACAACCGGCTCACGGCGGACGAGTCGATCGAAATGGAGTTGCTCGACGGCCCGTTCGAGCAGCTGCACGGCCGCTGGCGATTCGCGTCGCTGGCCGAGGACGGTTGCCGGATAGAGCTCGTGTTGCACTTCGAAATGAAGCGCGGACTCGCATCTGCGATAATCGCCCCGGCGTTCAAGAAAATCGCCAGTACCCTGGTCGATTCGTTTTGCGAGCGCGCCAAGGACTTACATGAGCGCTAGAATCGGTATCGAAGTGGCCTATGCCACGCCGCAAAAACAGATCGTCGTCGATTGCGAGGTCGAAGCCGGCACCGCGCCGCGCGACGCCGTGCGGGCGTCGGGCATCGTCGAACATTTTCCGGAAATCGATATCGATCGCTGCGATCTCGGCGTGTTCGGCAAGGCCGTCGACGACAACTACCGGCTCAATCCCGGCGACCGCATCGAAATTTACCGGCCGCTGCTCGCGGACCCGAAAGAGATTCGCCGTCAGCGCGCCGCCCGCGGGCTGGCGACCAAGAAGGGTGGCGGCGCCGTCAACCCGGAATGAGGCCGCCCTCGATCGCGGACAGCTGGTCGTCCTGGAAGCGCAGAATCATCGTGCGTTTTTCGATTTCACCGGTTTTGCCGCGTTTGTGGTAATAAACGTAGTGCCACTGGTCCGGGCGGAACGGATCGACGATGGCCGGCGAGCCGAGCAAAAACTCGACCTGCTTGCGTGACATGCCGATCTGTAGTTGCGAGACGAGCTCGGGCGCGATGCGGTTGCCCTGGGAGATGTCCATACGGTACAAGCAACCGGACAATGTTACAATGGCGATTCCGATCGACAGCACGGTCACGAGGGCGCGCAGTTTCATGCGAATTCCGCTGGCGGAGGAAGGCGCGATAATACTGTCCGATTCGATCGACTGCAATTACCCTGGACACGAAGTATGGAATCAGCCGACATCAAGAACGCGGGACTCAAGGTCACGCTGCCGCGGATGAAGATCCTGGAATTGCTGGAAACCTCCGAGGACCGACACCTGAAAGCCGAGGACATCTACAAGATGCTGCTCGATTCGGGCGAGGAAATCGCGCTGGCCACGGTTTATCGAGTGCTGACGCAATTCGAAACCGCGGGGCTGGTTACGCGCCATCATTTCGACGGCGGCCACGCGGTTTTCGAAATCAACGACGGCGAGCATCATGACCACCTGGTCGATATTTCAACCGGCAAGGTCGTCGAGTTTTACGACGAAATCATCGAACAGCGGCAAAAAGAGATCGCCGCCCGGCACAATTTCACGATCACCGAACACACGATGATTCTCTACGGGCACTTCAACGACAACGACTAGCCTGCGATTCGCGAGGCTCGCGTCATTCACTGGCCGCAATCATTTCGCTCGCGTGCGCGCGAGTCTGCTCGGTAATCCTGACACCGCCGAGCATGCGCGCGATTTCCTCGCGCCGTGCCTCGGCATCGAGGGCGACCACCGCGGTGCGGGTCTCGCCTGCGTCGCTGGACTTCTCGACCCGGTAATGATGGTGCGCCTGCGACGCGACCTGGGGCAGGTGGGTCACGCAAAACACCTGGCGGTTACCGCCGAGCAGGCGCAGCTTGTTGCCGACGATTTCCGCCACGCCGCCACCGACACCGCTGTCGACTTCGTCGAAGATCAGCGTCGGAATGCGCGACGATTCGCTCATGATGACCTGGATCGCGAGGCTGATTCGCGACAGTTCGCCGCCCGAGGCGACCTTCGACAGCGGCTTTGGCGGTTGCCCCGGATTGGCGCTGACGAGGTAGCGAATCGCGTCGAGGCCGCTGGCGGAAAACGCTTCCCCGGGCGCGACCTCGATCTCGAAGCGGCCGCCCTGCATGCCGAGGTCCTGCATGACCGCGGTGATCTCGCGCGATAAACGCGCGGCCGTTTGCACCCGCTTGCGAGACAATTCTTCGGCACGTGCGCGGTAGGCGTCGCGCGCCTGTTCGAGTTCGGTCGCGATCGTTTCGAGATCGTAGGCGTCGCTTTCGAGCGTCGCCAGTTCCTGCGCGAGACGCGCCGCCAGTTGCGGCAACTCGTCGCTATCGACCCGATGCTTGCGCGCGAGCGACTGCAGCGCCGCGATGCGCTCGTTGACTTCCTCGAGACGCCCGCCGTCGAGTTCTATCGTGTCGCGGTAACGGCGCAATTCCGCGGTCGCCTCGTCGAGCTGGATCGCCGCCGCGTTGATCAGATCGTGGCTGGTTGCGAGGCTCTCGTCGCTTTGCCGCAACTCGGCAAGGTCGGCAACGCATTGCGACAATATCGCCTGCAGGTTGAATTCGTCGTTGTCGTACAGCCGCTCGACGATCGCCGCGGTCTTGTCGAGCAGGGCGCCGGCATTGGCGAGCCGGCGATACTCGGTTTGCAGGGCCTCGGCCTCGCCGCTGGCGGCGCCGAGATCCTCGAGTTCGGCGCAGTAGAGACTGAGCAGGTCGATGCGCTGCTCGCGCTCGTGCGCGCCGCTTTGCGCCTGTTCGAGCCGCGCCTCGAGCTCGCGGCAGGTTTCAAAATCGCGGCGCACTGCCGCTACCAGCCCGGTTTCGCCGACGAAACCGTCGAGCAGTTCGCGCTGCACCCGGGCCTGTTGCAGCGACTGATGCTCGTGCTGACCGTGAATATCGACCAGCCGGTCGCAGAGCGCGCGCAGTTGCGTCAGCGTCGCGCTGGCGCCGTTGATGAACGCCTTGCTGCGTCCGCCCGCGGCCAGCACGCGGCGGATGACGCAACCGCCTTCGTCGAGCATGTCGTTGGCGGCGAGCCAGGCCCGCGCCGGGGCGACGTCAGCGAGGTCGAAATGGGCGCTGATTTCGGCGCGATCGCAGCCGCTGCGAATCGAATCGCTGTCGGCGCGATCGCCCGCGATCAGCTTGATCGCGTCGAGCAGGATCGACTTGCCGGCGCCGGTCTCGCCGGTGAGCGCGGTCAGGCCGCGATCGAATTCGAGCTCGAGCGCGTCGATGATCGCGAAATTGCGGATGTGCAGTAGTTCCAGCACTAGTAATTCGTACTCCAGTAAAGCTTGCCCCGCAGGACCTGGAAGTAGTCGTAATCCTCCGGGTGCAGCAAGGTAACCGGTTGCGGGTAACGCGTGATTCGGACCCGGTGCTGACCCTTGACGAGTTTCGCCGAGTGGCCGTCGAAGCTGACCTTGGCATCGAGCGAACCCTGGCCGAGTCGCAGGTCGATCGGCTGGTCGGCCGGCAGCACGATCGGACGGTTGCTGAGCGTGTGCGGGCAGATCGGCACGATCGCGAGCGTTTCCAGCGACGGGTGCATGATCGGCCCGCCGCCGGACATCGCATAGGCGGTCGAGCCGGTCGGCGTCGTAACGATGACGCCGTCGGAGCGCTGAATATGGATCAGGTCGCCGCCGCTCGAAATTTCGTACTCGATCATGCTGGTGGATTCGTAGCTGTGCAGGATTATGTCGTTGAGCGCGATGTTGGTCGAGACGAGCCGCTCTTCCTCGTAGAACTCGCCCTGGATGAAGAAACGCTTTTCGACCGTAAAGCGCCCCCGGATCACGGCTTCGACGTAGGACTCGAAGCCGGCAAACGAGACGTCGGCAAGAAAGCCGAGCCGCCCCATGTTGATACCGAGCAGCGGCGTGTTCTTGCCGACCAGCGCCCGCGCCGACGTCAACAGCGTGCCGTCGCCGCCGAGCGAGATCACGAGGTCGGCGCGCGCGACCAGCTCGTTCATCGAGACCGGTTTGAAGCCCGTGGCCGGCTCGTCGAACTCGAGGCAATGCACGATTACCGTCGCGTGACGCGACAGCAGGTCGACGACCTGCATGATATCGTCCTGTCGCGCCTGCATGTCGCGGCGCACGACCAGCCCTATTGATTTAAATTTTATCGGCATTATTTAGCTTCGGGTCGCGGCATCGGCGCCGCGGCGAGGGTCCTGCTTTACTGCGATCCAATTACGGTTAAACTAGCGCTGGATTAGAATATATCAGACCCGATGCCCGAAAAATACGAACTTGACGAACGCGCCCGGATATTACTGCGGCATTTGATCAATTCGCATACCCGCGACGGGCAACCGGTGGGCTCGAAAAGCCTGGTGCGGCTGGCCGGCCTCGACGTGAGCCCGGCGACCGTGCGCAACATCATGGCGCGGCTCGAAGAAATGGGCCTGGTCGAATCGCCGCACACCTCCGCAGGCCGGGTCCCGACCCAGGCCGGCTATCGCCTCTTCATCGACAGCCTGCTCGAGGTCGACAATCTCGCCGCGTCGGCGCAGCAAACGATTTCGCAGAGCCTCGACACCGACAAGACCTCGACCGACCTGATCCACAGCGCCGGGGAAATCCTGTCGCGGATCACGCACCTCGCCGGCATCGTCAGCCTGACTCACACCGCGCCGGCCGAGGTTCGTCATATCGAATTCATGAAGCTGAGCGAACGCCGCGTTCTGGTGATCCTGGTGATCAACCAGGACGAGGTGCACAACAAGGTCATCCATGTCGATCGCGACTACACCGATATCGAGCTGCAGCAGGCGGCGCAGAACCTGTCGCGCTATCTGCTCGGGCAAAGCTTCGAGAACGCGCGCGAACGGTTACTCGAGGAGCTCGCGGAAGTGCGCAGCGACGTCGACGAAATTACGCAGAAAGTGCTCGACGCGATGCAGGAGGTCTGCGACCTGAATGCGCACGACCTCGTGACGAGCGGCGAGTCCAACCTGCTGCAATACGCTGAATTGAGTGATATCAACAAGTTACGCGACCTGTTTAATGTATTTAACGAGAAAACCGATCTGCTCAAGCTGCTCGACGGTTGCACCACGGCCGAGGGCGTCGAAATCTTCATCGGCAGCGAATCGGGTTACTCGGTGCTCAGCAATTGCAGCGTCGTCGGCGCGCCTTATCAGGTCAAGGGCGATATCATCGGCGTACTCGGCGTCATCGGTCCGACCCGGATCGACTACCAGCGGGTCATCCCGGTCGTCGATATCACGGCCAGGTTGCTGACCTCGGCCTTGAATACGCCGAACTAAACCCCTACATTCAGCCCCACTCGGGCGGGTAGCCGGCGCAGACCGGCACTTGTCGATCGAATCATACAACTGGCAAGCAACGGAGCAGTCGATGTCGTCAGAACAAACCAGAGTCGACCCGGACGAAAAACACGCGGTTGCGACCGAGGCCGATGCCGAGGCCGAACTCGAGGACGTCGTGCCCGAGGCGGCCGTCAGCGAGGATGCCGAGTCGGTCGACGCGCAACTGGCCAGGGCCCAGGAGACGATCAAGGAC
This sequence comes from Gammaproteobacteria bacterium, assembly GCA_024638385.1. Lineage (GTDB taxonomy): Bacteria > Pseudomonadota > Gammaproteobacteria. The sequence goes on from JAHEKJ010000005.1 coordinate 23,310, forward strand.
TACTGGGACCAGATGATGCGGTTGCGCGCAGAAATCGAAAATAATCGCAAGCGCGCCGAGCGCGATGTCGAGAACGCGCACAAGTATGCATTGAAGAGCTTTATCGAAAACCTGCTACCGGTTATCGACAGCATGGAAATGGGTATGGCCGCGGCGCGCGCCGAAAACGCGACCCTCGACAGTATTCGCGAAGGTTCCGAAATGACGATGACGATGCTGCTGCAGCTGCTCGAAAAACAGGGGCTCGAAACCATCGATCCGCTGGGCGAGAAGTTCGATCCCGAGAAACACCAGGCAATAAGCATGGTCGAGGTCGCCGAGGCCGAATCGAACACGGTCGTCGAGGTCATGCAGAAGGGTTTCGCGCTGAACGATCGGCTGGTGCGCCCGGCAATGGTCGTGGTGGCGAAATAAACATTACTTTTTTTGTGTCATTCGCCTTGAAAGCATCGAAATATAGCCCTACATGGCGTGTAAGTTTTACTGACTGAGTGTCCTGGAGCATAAGCATGGGAAGAATCATTGGCATTGACCTCGGTACCACCAACTCCTGCGTGGCGGTCATGGAGGGTGGCAAACCGAAGGTAATCGAGAACGCGGAGGGCGACCGCACGACCCCGTCGATCGTCGCGTTCACGTCGGACGACGAAATTCTGGTCGGCCAGCCGGCCAAGCGCCAGGCGGTCACCAATCCCGAGAACACGCTGTTCGCGATCAAACGCCTGATCGGGCGCCGCTACGACGAGAAAGAAGTGCAAAAAGACATCGATCTGGTGCCTTACAAGATCGTCAAGGCGGACAACGGCGATGCCTGGGTCGAAGCCAAGGGCAAGAAGATGGCGCCGCCGGAAATTTCGGCCCGCGTCCTGCAGAAGATGAAAAAGACCGCCGAAGACTACCTCGGCGAGGAAGTGACCGAAGCCGTCATCACCGTGCCTGCCTACTTCAATGACTCGCAACGCCAGGCGACCAAGGACGCCGGCAAGATCGCGGGCCTCGAAGTCAAGCGCATCATCAACGAGCCGACCGCGGCGGCGCTGGCCTACGGCATGGACAAATCCACCGGCGACAAGAAAATCGCGGTCTACGACCTCGGTGGCGGCACCTTCGACATCTCGATCATCGAGGTCGCCGAAGTCGATGGCGAGCATCAATTCGAGGTGCTGTCGACCAACGGCGATACCTTCCTCGGCGGCGAGGACTTCGATAAGCGCCTGATCGACTATCTGGCCGATGCCTTCAAGAAAGATCAGGGCATGGACCTGCGTGGCGATCCGCTGGCGATGCAGCGCCTCAAGGAAGCCGCCGAAAAGGCCAAGATCGAGCTGTCGTCGAGCCAGCAGACCGACGTCAACCTGCCGTACATCACGGCGGATTCGTCCGGTCCGAAACACCTGAACCTGAAAATTACCCGCGCCAAGCTCGAGTCGCTGGTCGACGAACTGATTGCGCGCACCATCGACCCGGTCAAGACCGCACTCGAAGACGCCGGCCAGTCGGTTTCCGACATCGATGACGTCATCCTCGTCGGCGGCCAGACCCGCATGCCGAAGGTTCAGGAAGTCGTCAAGAATTTCTTCGGCCGCGAACCGCGCCGCGACATCAACCCGGACGAAGCGGTCGCCTGCGGCGCCGCGATCCAGGCCGGCGTGCTCGGCGGCGACGTCAAGAACGTCCTGCTGCTCGACGTTACCCCGCTGTCGCTCGGCATCGAGACGCTTGGTGGCGTCATGACCAAGTTGATCGACAAGAACACGACGATCCCGACCAAGGCGTCGCAGACCTTTTCGACCGCCGAGGACAACCAGACCGCAGTCACGGTGCACGTGCTGCAGGGCGAGCGCGACGTCGCCACGGCCAACAAGTCACTCGGCCGTTTCGACCTGACCGACATCCCGCCGGCGCCGCGCGGCGTGCCGCAAATCGAGGTCACCTTCGACATCGACGCCAACGGCATCCTCAACGTATCGGCCAAGGACAAGGCGACTGGCAAGGAGCAGAAGATCGTAATCAAGGCTTCCAGCGGCCTGTCCGACGACGAAGTCGACGCGATGATCAAGGACGCCGAGGCGCACGCCGACGAGGACCGCAAGCATCGCGAGACCGTCCAGACGCGCAACCAGGCCGATGCGATGGTCCACGCCGCCGAAAAGGCGCTCAAGGACCTCGCCGACAAGATCGACGACGACGACAAACAAACCGTCGAAGCCGCGATAGAGGATGTCAAAAAGGCCCTCGAGGGCAGCGACAAGAGCGAGATCGAGGCCAGGACCCAGGCCCTCGCCGAAGCCTCGGCCAAGCTGACCGAAAAGGCTTACTCGGCGGCCGCCGATGCGGGCGACGGGCCGGAACCGGTCGATGCCAACGCGTCGGCCCAGGCGGACTCGAACGACGACGTCGTCGATGCCGAATTCGAGGAAGTCAAAGACGACAAGAAGTAGGCGTATCGATCGGTCGATATCGAAACCTGGCGTGTTCGCGCACGCCGGGTTTTTGTTGTTTAACAGGGCGAGTGCATGTCAAAGCGCGACTATTACGAAATTCTCGGCGTAGCCCGTTCCGCTTCCGACGCGGAGATCAAAAAGGCCTTTCGCCGGTTGGCGATGAAGTATCATCCCGATCGGAACCCCGACGACACCGAAGCCGAGAGTCATTTCAAGGAGGCCAGGGAAGCCTTCGACGTGCTGTCCGATCCGAACAAGCGCGCGACCTACGACCAGTTCGGCCATGCCGGCGTCGAGCAGACGGCCGGCGCCGGCTTCAGCGGTGGCTTCAGCGATGCCTTCAGCGACATTTTCGGCGACATCTTCGGCGGCGGCGGGCGTTCGCGCGTGCGCAAGGGCGCCGATTTGCAATACAACCTCGAATTGAGCCTCGAGGATGCGGTCGCCGGCACCACGGTAAAAATCCGCGTGCCGACGCTCAAGCATTGCACGACTTGCGCCGGCAGCGGCGCCAGGCCCGGGACCTCACCCGAAACCTGCGCGACCTGCGGCGGCCACGGCCAGGTACGCATGCAACAGGGATTCTTTTCGGTGCAGCAAACCTGCCCGAACTGCCGCGGCAAGGGCACGACGATCAAGGACCCCTGTAGCAACTGCCACGGCGCCGGGCGCGTCAAGGAGCACAAGTCGCTGTCGGTGGAAGTACCCGCGGGCGTCGATACCGGCGACCGCATTCGCCTGTCGGGCGAGGGCGAGGCCGGCGATTCGGGCGCTCCGCCCGGCGACCTGTTCGTGCAAATCCACGTCAAGCCGCATCCGATCTTCCAGCGCGATCACGCCGATCTCTACTGCGAAGTGCCGATCAACATCGTCACCGCGGCGCTCGGCGGCGAGCTCGAGGTGCCGAGCCTGAACGGCCGCCTGAACCTGAAGATTCCTGCCGGCACCCAGACCCACAAGCTGTTTCGCATGCGCGGCAAGGGCGTCAAGCCGGTTCGCGGCGGTGGCGTCGGCGATCTGATTTGCCGTGTCGTCGTCGAAACGCCGGTCAATCTCAACGGCGAGCAAAAAGAATTGCTTGATAAACTGGGTGCATCCATGGGTAAATCGGCGAAGAAGCATAGTCCGAACGAAAACTCATGGCTCGACAGCGTCAAAAAATTCTTCGAAGACATGAAACCCTGAGGCCGTGGCCGTGATCCGGGTCGCAGTCGCCGGCGCCGCGGGTCGCATGGGTCGCAATCTCGTAACGGCCTGTAGCGAGGCCGACGATCTCGAGTTGACTCAGGCGCTCGAACGCGCCGACAGCGCCGCGCTCGGCAGCGACGCCGGACTGCTCGCCGGGGTCGGCGAGCGCGGAGTCGAGATCGCCGATGCGCTAGACCCCGATGCGTTCGACGTCCTGATCGATTTCACCCACCCGAGCGCAACCGTCCGGCATCTCGAGTTCTGCCACCGGCACGGCAAGCGCCTGGTCGTCGGCACCACCGGTTGCGATGCCGGGCTCGAAGGCCGAATGCGCGCCGCCGGCGAGGACATCGCGATCGTCTATGCCGCCAACATGAGCGTCGGCGTCAACCTGTGCCTGCAGCTGCTCGCGACCGCCGCTGCGGTGCTCGGCGATTCGGTCGATATCGAGATCGTCGAGGCGCATCACCGGCACAAGGTCGACGCGCCGTCGGGTACCGCGCTGGCGATGGGGCGGACGATCGCCGAAACCCTCGGCCGGGATCTCGGGCAATGCGCGGTCTACGGCCGCGAGGGTCAGACCGGCGCGCGCGCGCGCGAAACGATCGGCTTCGCGACGATTCGCGCCGGCGATATCGTCGGCGAACACAGCGTGATTTTCGCCGACGAAGGCGAGCGCATCGAAATCGTCCACAAGGCCAGCAGCCGGATGACCTTCGCCCGGGGCGCGTTGCGCGCCTGCCGTTGGATCGCGGCGCAGAAACCCGGGCTATACGCAATGCGCGACGTGCTCGGCATGAGGTGAATTTACTTTAAGTAATTCTCCTAATTCTATGAAGATAGATAAATTTACGATTTTCCCCGCGATTCACATGCGCAATGGCGAGGTCGTTCGTTTCACCCAGGGCGATATCGACAACCCGGTCGTTTTTCATTCCGACCCGATCGCCTGCGCCGAGCAGTGGATCGAGCAGGGCGCCGAATGGCTGCACGTCGTCAACCTGGATGCGGCCTTCGACGAGGACGCAAAACACAACTGGAAGCTGATCGAGCGAATCGCCGGCCTCGACGTCAAGCTGCAATTCGGTGGCGGCATTCGCAATCTCGACGACGTCCACTGGGCGATGAAATCGGGCATCACGCGCGTCATCGTCGGCACGACCGCGGTCGAAAATCCGCAAATGGTCGCCGAGGCCATCGCCGCCTACGGCGGCAACGCAATCGTGCTCGCGCTCGACGCCGACGCCGAGGGCGAGGTCAAGACCCACGGCTGGCGCGCCGGCGGCAGCATCCAGGCGACGACGCTCGCGATCCAGATGCGCCAGCTCGGCGTCACGACGGCCGTGCATACCAGCATCCACGTCGATGGCTCGATGACCGGCGCCGATCTCGACAGCTCGGTCGAACTCGCGCACCTCTCCGGACTCAAGATCATCGTCGGCGGCGGCATCGGCACCATGCACGATGTGCGCGACTGTTTCAATCGCGACGGGCTGGTCGGCGTGATCATCGGCAAGGCGCTCTATACCGGCAACGTCAATCTGAAGAAAGCGCTGCGGCTCGCGGCGCGCAAGGATTCGTTCGAGGCCGGTTTGCCGAAATGGAAGGCCGACCAGTGCACGCCGTGGAACCGCTTCGGCTACGAACTGGTCGAGCACAACCTGAAGAAGCACGTGCCGGTCGAGTCGCCGCCGCTGCACGTGCTCGACGCCGGCGGCGGCAACGGCACCGACAGCCTCAAGCTCGCGCGCATGAACCACGTCGTCGACCTTGTCGACATTTCGCAGGAGATGCTCAGGGACGCGCGCGCCAATGCCGCGCTGGCGGGCGTCACCGATCGTCTGCGCACCCACCCGATGGACCTGTTCAACGCCCGCAAGAAGTTCGCGCCCGAGAGTTTCGATCTCGTGCTGTGCCACAACGTCATCCAGTTCGTCGACGAGGCGAGCGCGCTGATCGAGATCCTGGCGGCGGTCCTGAAGCCTGGCGGGCTGCTGTCGCTGATCTCCGCCAACCAGTACTCGCTACCGTACCAGGCGGCGTTTCTCGACGGCGACCTCGACAAGGCTTTTGCCCAGCTCGACCAGATGAGCCAGCATAACGCGGTGTTCGACATCAACGTTCACGAATACCGGCCCGACGAGGTCATCGCCTGGCTTGCCGATCACGGATTTTCGCTCGAGGCGCACTACGGCATCCGCTGCCTCTACAACTACTGGGGCACCAACGAACTCAAGGAAGATTCCGCGACCTACCACAAGCTCAAACGCCTGGAGATGGAATTTACCGAGCGCGAGCCCTACAAGCTGACCGCGCGCCAGTTTCAGCTGATCGCGCGCAAAACCTGAAGCCGCGACCCGCGGTCAGCGCAGAGTCACGAGTTCCTCGGCGCTGGTCGGGTGAATCGCGACGGTATCGTCGAAATCGCGCTTGCACGCACCCATCGAGATCGCGACCGCGAAACCCTGCAGCATCTCGTCGACCCCCGGGCCGATCATGTGGCAGCCGACGATGCGTTCCTCCTCGTCGACGCAGACGAGTTTCATCGCGGTCGGCACCTCGGTTCCGCCGATTGCGTTGTACATCGCCGTAAACCGCGTCTGGTAGACGCTGACCCGGTCGCCGAATTCGGCGCGCGCCTGCTCCTCGGTCTTGCCGATCGTGCCGACCGGCGGATGGCTGAAGACGACCGTCGGAATCCATTCGTAGTCGAGATGGCGATCGGGTCGATCGCCATACAGGCGGTCGGCAAGGCGCCGGCCGGCGGCGATCGCGACCGGCGTCAGCTGCGCCCGGCCGGTGACGTCGCCGAGCGCGAAGATATTCTCCCGGGTCGTGCGCTGGTAGAGGTCGGTGACGACGAAGCCGTGCGCATCGATCTCGACGCCGGCCTGCTCGAGCCCGAGGGATGCCGTGTCGGCATAGCGCCCGATCGCGTAAATTACCTGGTCGACCCCGTCGAGGCCGATTCCCTGATTGTCTTCGAGATCGATGCGCGCATCGTCGCGCAAACCGATTCGCGTGATTTCGGTCTCGGTCCGCAGCGCGATGCCGCATTTGCCGAGTTCCTCGAACAACACGCTCTGCAAGAGACTGTCGAACTCGCCGAGGACGTGACGCTTGCGCAGGAACATCGTGACGTCGCTGCCGAGTGCGCCCAGCATGCCGGCGAGTTCGACCGCGATGTAACCCGATCCGGCAATCGCAACGCGTTGCGGCTGCGCGTCGAGCGCGAAGAATCCGTCGGACGTGATCGCGTGCTCGATGCCGGGTACGTTGGGCAGGCCGGGCCGCGTACCGGTCGCGATGACGATGTCGCGCGCCGTGTAACGGCGGTCACCGACTGCGATCGTGTGGGCGTCGACGAAACGGCCGGTTCCGGTGATTTCGACGATGTCGAGATCGGCCAGGTGTTGATGGTAATAGCGATTGATGTTTTCGATATACCGCTCGCGGTTGCCGACCAGCGTCGCCCAGTCGAAGCCGTCGATCGTCAGGTCGAAGCCGTAACCGCCGGCGTCGTGCATCTGATGCGCGAGATTGGCGCCGAACCACATGATTTTCTTCGGCACGCAGCCGACGTTGACGCAGGTGCCGCCGATTTTGCCATGCTCGACGATCGCGCAACTTTGTCCGTAGGCGGCCGCGCGCTCGGCCAGCGACAGCCCGCCGCTGCCGGCGCCGAGGGTAATCACGTCGAAATCGTAGGATTTGCTCATCGTTGCTCCGTCTGCAATGCGCGGGACTGTAGCAGTTTTACTATGGATTTTTTACCCCTCGACAGACATAATTCGGTTGGGCCGCATTCGGTTGGGCCGCATGCGGCCACGGTCACCGCCGGAGGACCCATGTTCCGAACCTTGCGTTCCATCATCACGCACGGCATCGCGCTCGCGCTCGGATTCGCGCTCGGCGTCTATCTGCTGCCGATCCTGATCGAACCGGACGGTCCCAGCGACGCCGAGATCGTCGCGGCCTCGCAGCAGGCCATGTTCAGCGCGCGATTTCGTCGCGACCTCGAGGGCAGCGACTTCCTGCACTGGGGCGAGGGCCAGTTGTCGATCACCGAGGGGCGTGTCAGCTTTATGGGCAGGCTCGCGCCGGGCCCGGATTATCGACTTTACCTGACGCCGGAATTCGTGCAGACGGGCGAGGCCTTCGAAGCGATCAAGGCGCAATCGGTGCAGGTCGGGCCCATCAAGACTTTCGAGAACTTTATCGTCGATATCCCGCCGGGTATCGATCCGGCCGACTATCGAGGCGCTCTGGTCTGGTGCGAATCCTTTGCCATGTTCATCACCGCCGCCGGTTATCGCTGAAACCGGCGGCGGCTTAAAAATTGAGCGAGGTTCCGCCGTAGAGCTTGCCCTCGGAATTCTCGACGTCGTAGCCGTAATCGATGATCAGGTCGGTTTTGACGAAAGCGTCGATCTTCCAGCGAAATCCGGTACCGATCGTGTACTCCCAGTCGGAGAGCCTGATCGATTCGAGATCCTCCCAGACGTTGCCGACATCGACGAACAGCGTATGCCTGAGCTGCGGCCGATTGCGATAGGCGAATACGTATTCGATGTTGGTGAAGATGCGGGCATCGCCTCGGTTGTCGAAATCCTCGAGCCCGCGCAACGTCGAACCGCCGCCGAGACCGAAGCGCAACCGGCCGAACGGGCTGTCGTTGGAGGCCGCGAAAATCAGGCGATATTCGAAACTGTCGTAGGAGTTGATCGGGCGAAAGCCGCGAACTTCGAAGGTCACGATATTCGATGTGAAGTCGGAGCCGAGCCAGTCGAAACCGCGCTGCAGCGAAAGCGAATAATAGCTGCCGAAGCGTCGAAAGCGATCGCGGTGCACGTTGTCGAATCGAATGCCGACCTGGGCACGGTTGAAGGCCCCGGCCTCGATCCCGTCGAGCGATTCGGGGTAGGGGCGATCGAGCTCGACTTCCTCGAACACCAGCCCGGTCGATAGCGTCAAGGGAATCGACCAGCCGTCGACGTGCCAGTCGCGCGACACGTCGAAGGCGAACTGGTTGGTCGTCTCGGTATTGGCGAAATTCTCGATCTCGGTGTTTTCGACGATGCGTTCGAATTCCCATTCGAGCTCGTAGGGCCGGTCGAACATCTCCATGCTGTAATCGATTTCGAACTCCTCGGCATCGTCGCCGTCGCTCTGATCCTCTCTTTGCACGAGAGCCTGCAGCGACCGGTCGGCGCCCTGCAGATTGTTCATGCGCAGGCGAAAGCCGAATTTGACGTCGCCATTGTTGCTGCGGTTGGCCCGCGGCAACAGCAGGGTATATCGTTTTTCGACCAGATCGAGCCGCAACTCGACCTCCCCGCCGGCGTCGCGCTCGCTGGCGAATCGGATTTCGCGAAACAGCCCGCGGTCGAGCAACTCCTGGTGCGCGGCTTCGAGCCGCTCGCGCGACAGGATTTGGCCGGGACCGAGATTTGTCCATTTGCGCAGATACTTTTCCCGGGTTCGCGCGTTGCCGCTGATGACGAAGCGGGCGATCGGTTCGCCGAGCGTGGCCGGGTCGATTCCGTCGAGGCTGGCGCTCGCGGCGAGCGGCAGGGAGCCGAGGCCGATCAATGCGGGGCGCAAGCCGTGGCGCCAGAAATCCTTCAGATTCATCGATTAGTCTTGCGGACCCCAGAGCAGCCGATCGAGACTGTCGTCAGCGTCGGCGTCGACGATCTTGCGGCCATCGAAGCGCACGCCCTCCTGTTTGAGCAGTTGAGCTTGTTCGCGATAGGCATCGGAATCGACGTCGAAGGCGATGGTGCGATCGGAACGTACGACGCGATACCAGGGCAGGGGTTCCGGCGAACGGCTCAACGCGCCGCTGACCATTCGCGAGTAACGCGGGAAGCCGGCGGCGCGGGCGACTTCGCCATAACCCATCACGCGCCCCGACGGAATCGCCGCGACCACCTGCCAGACGCGACGGTCGAACTGTTGCTTGAAGCGGCTCATGACGCGAGTTTACTACCCGGACCGGGGACTGAGAAGGCGCCGCCGCGGGTCGATAACTTTATCACCATGTATTATGATCGCGCCTCCTAAATCACCAAATCTGATTTAAAAACGATGGAACTGAGGCAGTTGCAATCGTTGCTCAAGCTGATCGATTGCGGCTTCAGCGTCAGCAAGGCGGCCGAACAAATGTTCGTCGTCCAGTCGGCGGTGTCGCAGCATTTGAAAAAACTCGAGGAGGAACTCGGCGCCGAGCTGTTCATTCGCCGCGGCAAGCGTCTCGTCGGGCTGACCGAGATCGGCGAACAGGTTGCGAGCCAGGCGCGTATCACGCTGGCGTCGGTCAACAGCATCCACGCGATCGGCAAGGATTACATCAATCGCAACGAGGGTATCTTGCGGATCGGTTGCACGCACACCCAGGCGCGTTACGTATTGCCGCCGGTGATAAAAAACTTCAACCGCGCCTATTCGCGGGTCGAGGTGCAGATCCACCAGGGCAACCCGCGACAACTGGTCGAATGGGCGAGCAACGACGAAGTCGATTTCTCGATCTGCACCGAGGAACTGGCGTTGTCGAAGCAACTGACCAACATTCCGTGTTACCGCTGGAACCGAAGCCTGATCACCTTGCCCGGCCACCCGTTGCACGAACTGGACGAGATCCGGCTCGAAGACCTGTGCGGCTTTCCGCTGGTGACCTACGTCTACGGCTTCACCGGCCGCCAGCACTTCAGCGAAACCTTCGAGGCCGCCGGGCTGGAGCCCCACGTCGTGCTCAGCGCGGCCGACACCGACATTATCAAGACCTACGTCAACGAAGAGATGGGTGTCGGCATCATCGCCAGCATGGGCTTCGATCCGGCCGACGAAACCTGGCTGCAGGGGCGCGACATCAGCCACCTGTTCCCGTGGGAAGTGACCCGTATCGCCTACCTCAACGACAAGTACCTGCGGCACTACGAACGCAAGTTTATCGACTTGCTGCTCGAGCACGTGGCCCGCTCGAAAGACGGGCGGCTGCGCCGGCCTAGCCCGACGCGTAACGATAAATTACCTTAAGAAGATAACTTAAGCTTCTGTTTCAGCTATATTTTCTTGCGCCACCTCGAGTTCGCGCTTGCCGAGTTGAACCAGCCGTCGCACCTCGGACACGGCCACGCTGATGGTCGGAAAATCACAGGCCCGCATTGCGCTGAACTCGTTGAGCATGCTGTCGTAACGCTTCAACGCCTCGGCGTGGCGCTCTTCCCAGATGCTCATCGCCTTGTTGGTATGGCGTTTGTTGTCGACCATTTGCAGGATTTGCTCGGTCAGGTTGTGCTGGTTCGCATGCAAATCGTTGCGCAGGTTCAGGATCGCGAGATGGTTCCAGTGCGTGCGCACCATCGTCTTCGAGATCGCGTCGCGAATCCACGGCATCTGCAACCGGTCGGACACCGAGTAGAACAACTTCGCCACGTTTTCGATGTTGCCACCGGAGCGGACCTTGATCTCGATGATATCGAAGGCCGACGCCAGCGTGGTCTTGTCGGCGACTTCGCGCGCCAGTTCGTCCGGGATCTTGTACTTTTTGAATCGCCGCAGCATCGCCTGGTAGTTGCGCTTCGACTGGCCGGTAATCGACTCGTCGATCGAATCGCGCAGCGCCGCGATATCGTCGCTGTAGCGTTCGATCACCTGGCTGACGTTGAAGTCGGCCGACAGGTTGCGCAGCAGCCAGCTGATCGAACGCTCGAGCAGGCCGCTGAGCGTTTGAAAGGTCTCGTAGCGGTGCGACTCGTGAACCTTGTTATCGAGTTTTTCGAGCTTGCGCCAGGTAGCGTAGAGATCGAAGACTTCGGCGCAGACGACGTAGGCCTTGGCGATGTTTTCGAGCGTGGTGCCTGTTTCCTCGCGCAGGCGGAAGCCGAAACCGATGCCGATGTTGTTGGCGATCTGGTTGCTCAGTATGGTCGCGATGATTTCCTTGTGCAGCGCGTGTTTCATGATTTCGTCGGGCCAGCGCTCCTGCAGGACCCGCGGGAAATATCCCAGCAGCAACGGGTTATAGCAGTCCTCGCGCAAAGACGAGGCTTCGAGCAGCGCGTTCTTGTAAGTCAGCTTGCTGTAGGACAACAGGATCGACAGTTCGGGCCGCGTCAGTCCCTTGTTTTTGGCGATCCGATCGGTGATCTGCTTGTCGCTGGGCAGGTACTCGAGCTTGCGACTCATGATGCCGTCGGCTTCGAGATGGCGCATGAAGCGCGCATGCTGATACATGTCGCGCGACGCGTGTAGCTCGATGCTGTCGACGATCTGGGTCTGACGATAGTTATTGAGCAGCACCTTGTTGGCGACGTTGTCGGTCATGTCGACGAGCAACTGATTGCGCTGTTTTTGCGACAACCCGCCGGACTTGACCACCTGGGTCAGCAGGATCTTGATGTTGACCTCGTTGTCCGAGCAGTCGACGCCGGCCGAATTGTCGATCGAGTCGGTGTAGATCAGCCCCCCGTTCAACGCGTACTCGACGCGGCCGCGCTGGGTGACCCCGAGGTTGCCGCCTTCGCCGATCGCCCTGGCGCGCACCTGGCGGCCGTTGATACGGATCGCGTCGTTGCTCTTGTCGGAGACCTCGGCGTCGGTCTCGCTGGAGGCCTTGACATAGGTGCCGATGCCGCCGTTCCAGATCAGGTCGACCGGTGCCCTGAGCAGGTAGGTGATCAGTTCGTTGGGGGTCAGCTGATCCTCCTTGATGCCGAGCAATTCCTTCATCTGCGGCGAGACGTCGATCCGTTTGGCCTTGCGCGAGAACACGCCGCCGCCCTTGCTGATCAGCTTCTTGTCGTAATCGTTCCAGGTCGAACGGGCGAGCTTGAACAGGCGCTCGCGTTCGGCATAGCTCTTTTTGATATCGGGTTTGGGGTCGATGAAGATGTGCATGTGATTGAACGCCGCGACCAGCTGAATGCATTTCGACAACAGCATGCCGTTGCCGAAAACGTCGCCCGACATGTCGCCGATACCGACCACGGTAAACGGCTGCTTCTGGATGTCGCGGCCGAGTCCGCGAAAATGGCGCTTGACCGATTCCCACGCGCCGCGCGCGGTGATGCCCATTTTTTTATGGTCGTAGCCCTGGGATCCGCCCGACGCGAAGGCGTCGTCGAGCCAGAAATCGTGCTCGGCGGCGATGCCGTTGGCGACGTCCGAAAATGCCGCCGTGCCCTTGTCGGCGGCGACCACGAGATAGGGGTCGGGATCGTCGTGGATGCGCGTCTTGGCCGGATGAACGATATCGTCGCCGACGCGATTGTCGGTCAGCTCGAGCAGCGAATTGATATACATCGAGTAGCAGGTCTGCACCTCGTTGTAAATCTCGTTGGGCGGCACGTTCGCGAGCTGCTTGGTAATGAAGCCGCCCTTCGAGCCGGCCGGCACGATGACCGCGTTCTTGACCATTTGCGCCTTCATCAGGCCGAGTACCTCGGTGCGGTAATCCTCGCGCCGGTCCGACCAGCGGATGCCGCCGCGCGCGACCTTGCCGCCGCGCAGGTGGATGCCTTCGAACCTCGGCGCGTAGACGAAAATCTCGAAACGCGGCGTCGGTTTCGGCAAGCCCTCGATGCGCAGTGAATCGAGCTTGAAACTCAGGTGACCGGTGCCCTGATCGTCGTCCTGGTAGTAATTGCTGCGCTGGGTCGCATCGATCAGGTTGAGCACCTGGTTGTAGATCAGGTCGTGATCGAGCGATTCGATGTCATGGAGCCGTGTACGAATCTCGCTCATCGTTTCGCGGTGGGTATCGGCGTCCGAGTCCGGATCGAACTTCTGCAGGAAGCACTTGACCAGCAGCAGCGTGATATCGGGATAGGTGTTCAGCGTTTCGATGATGTACTCGCGACTGTGCGGAAAGCGCATCTGCTGCAGGTAGGCGGTATAGGCTCGCAGCATCTGAATTTCGGGCGTGCGCAGACAGGCGCTGAACAGCAGTTGATTGAACAAATCGTTCTCGCTTTGCTGGTGCCAGATACTTTCGAACAATTCGCTGAAATAAATCGGCACGCGCTCGAGATCGACGTCGCAGATGTCGTCGCCGCGCTCGAGCGTGAAATGGTTGATCCAGTAGGTGCGGCTGCCGAGCTTGATCCGGTAGGGCCGGCCGATCAGCACCAGCAGACCCATGGATTCGAAGATCGGCATCGACTGCGACAGCGGGATCGTGTCCTTGAGCGTGTAAAGCTTGATCGAATAATTCTTGGGGTCGCGTGCGATCTTGACCAGGCGGGCGCGAGCGCGGCTGTTGCTGGTGACCGTAGCCAGCACCTCGAGATCGGTCAGCGCATCGTCGACCGAGAAGTCGCCCTGGTAATTCTCCGAGAAGCTTTCCTCGCTGACCTTGAGCTTGTTCAGATCGGAATCGGCATCGATACGCTTGAATAGCTGCGTGTACCACTTGTTCATTCCCGTGCCCCCATTTGTTATCGTTCGGGTAATTGTAAACGTTTCGGCCTTGCGGGTGCGCTTTGATACCAATGGCTGCCGCAGTTCCGGTTCCGACCGCAGTCGGGTCGAGCTTCGATGCCCGGGGAAACGCCTTGATCCTGTTGCAGTCGGCGGCCGAGCCGGGCCGCCTGACCCGCAACTCCTATCTTATGAATGCAATCGGGCTTGGCAAGGCAATGATCGTCATCGCCGCGCGCGGTCCGGGACCCGATTCAGCGTACGATACGGTGAAATTCGCCATGACCGCATTCGGGACAATCGGGGATCTGATCGACGCGCGCGAGTCGCAGGCGGTGCCCGCAGCGATTGCAGCGCAGCGTGCCGGCATTGCAAACCTCGCCGCTGCGGTAGCGCCCGGCGGCGCGGTTTTCGCGTTCGAAGGCGCGAAAATCGAGCCAGGTCTTGTCGGCCGCGCGCGCGATGAGATCGACGAACCGGTCCTCGATGAGTTCGAGGTCGAAACTGAGCCAGTCGCGCCATTCCTTGCCCTCGCGGTTCAGCGTTTCGTTGGCCTTGTGAAGATCTCGCCTGAGCGCCTCGCCGAGACTCTCGGCTTCCTCCTGGGTCAACGCATACAGATCGCGCGCGAGCACCTGGGCGTTGTGCACCATCTCGTCGACCGTCGGCGCGATCGCTTCTTCGGCGTCGTCGATGGCGTCGCCGACCTGTTCGACCATGTGCTCGAAGGCGCGGATCAGTTTTTCGCGGTCACCAATGTCCATGGCGGCATTAATATCGCATAATACCCGGCCGCACAAGCCGATGATGTCGACGATGAGCCAATTCGACGCCGCCCCGGGCCGCGGCAACATCATGACCTGGTGGCGACGCCTGCGGCCGCTGCCGGGCGGCGCCTGGCTGTTCAGCCTGCTGCTCGGCCGGATCGCGCCCTACAGTGGCAGTATCGGCGCGCGCATCGACGAGATCCAGCCGGGCTTCGCCCGCGTCACGCTGCGCGACCGGCGCCGGGTGCGCAATCATCTCGATTCGATTCACGCGATCGCGCTGGTCAACCTCGGCGAGATCGCGACCGGGCTCGCGGTCCTGTCGACGATTTCGGCCGACATGCGTGGCATCGTTTTGTCGATTCACGCCGATTACCTGAAGAAAGCCCGCGGCCGCCTCACCGCGACCGCGCGCTTCGAGCTTCCCGCCCCGCTCGAGAACAACACGCCGTGCGAGGTCGAGGCCGAGCTTTGCGACGAACACGACGAAATCGTAACCCGGGTTCGGGCAACCTGGCTGATCGGGTACCGGGCCGCATGAAGCCGGAGTTCCCCGCCGCGGCGCGGGCGTTTTGCGAGCGAGTCGGAATCCGTTACCCGGTGATCGGCGGCGCGATGTATCCCTGCAGCAATCCCGAGCTGACCGCCGCGGTGTCGGCCGCGGGCGGCATCGGCATCCTGCAGCCGATTTCGCTGACCTATG
The DNA here is from genome assembly GCA_024638385.1 of Gammaproteobacteria bacterium. GTDB lineage: Bacteria > Pseudomonadota > Gammaproteobacteria. The sequence continues at coordinate 38,834 of JAHEKJ010000005.1, forward strand.
TTCACGGCCACGAGTACCGCGAGGGTCTGCGCCTGATGCGCCGTCTGACCGACAAGCCGATCGGCATGAACGCGCTGATCGAGAAATCGTCGCGCAAGTACCGCCAGCGCATGGAAGAGTGGATCGACATCGCGCTCGAGGAAGGCGTGCGTTTCTTCGTCACCTCGCTGGGCAAACCCGACTGGGTCGTCGCCCGGGTACACGCGGCCGGCGGGCTCGTCTATCACGACGTGACCGAACTGAAATGGGCGCGCATCGGCCTCGACAACGGCGTCGATGGCCTGATCTGCGTCAACGACCGCGCCGGCGGCCATGCCGGGCCCAGGTCGATGCAGCAAATCTACGAAGAGTTGCATCACCTCGACACGCCACTGGTCTGCGCCGGCGGCATCGGTGAGCGGGACGAATTGTGGCAGGCACTCGAGCTGGGTTATGCCGCCGCCCAGCTCGGCACCCGCTTCATCGCGAGCCACGAGTGCCGCGCCAGCGATGCCTACAAGCAAGCCATTATCGACGCCTCCGAGGCCGACATAGTACTGTCGGAAAAGGTCACCGGGGTGCCGGTTTCGGTCATCAACACCGACTTCGTCAAGCGTCACGGCACCCGGCTCGGAAGCTTCTCGCGCGCCCTGCTGGCAGGCGATCGCAGCAAGCACTGGATGCGGATGTACTTTGCACTCAAGTCGATCTGGCAGTTGAAGCGCTCGTCGCTGGACGAATCCGGCGACAAGGATTACTGGCAGGCCGGCAAGAGCGTCGCCGGCATCGACAGCGTCGAATCCTGCGACACGATCATGCGCCGGCTGGTGGAAGAGGAGGTCTGAGGCGATGAACAAGCGACTGATTTACGTGCACGACCCGATGTGCAGCTGGTGTTACGGTTTCGAAACGGTGCGACGGCAGCTGTTCGCCGCGCTCGAGAATCGCATGCCGATCGAACGACTCGTCGGCGGACTGGCGCCGGATTCCGCCGAGCCGATGCCCTCGGCAATGCGGCAGATGCTGCAACAGACCTGGCGGCGTATCGAGCAAGTCATCCCGGGCACGGAGTTCAATTTCGAATTCTGGGAGCGCTGCGAGCCACGGCGCTCGACTTATCCGGCTAATCGCGCGGTGCTCGCGGCGCGTGAGCAGGGCGCCGAATTCGACGAGATCATGACCGGCCGCATCCAGCAGGCTTACTATCGCGAGGCCCGCAATCCATCCGATGACGAGACCCTGATCGAACTGGCGGCGGACATCGGGCTCGACGCGGCGCGTTTCGCCGCGACCCTCGAATCGCCGCGAACCCGGGCGGCACTGCTCGATGAAATCGGCCGCGCCCGCGCGCTCGGCGCGGACAGTTTTCCCAGCCTGATCGTTGCCACAGATGACCGGCTGAATCGCATCGCCATCGACTACAACGACGTCGGTGCGATGCTGCGTGAAATCGAGTCGCTCCGCGGCTAAAGAATCGCGTCGCGAATCTCCTCGACCTCGATGACGCCTCCGCTCAGGGTTATTTCGTCGAAGCTCTCGCGCATACCGAGACGGTCGAGCGCGCTGACTTCTGCCGGATCGACCTGGGCGAGCGGATGGGTCGAGTTCTCGAGCGTCTGCAGCAGCGCTACCTGCACGACGTCGACGTAATCGGGGCGACCGTCGTCGCCATTGCGGTCGATCTTCAGATGCTCGGCCGGCACCTTGACCAACGCGGCGCTGAATCCCCAGGCCTCGAGTATTCGGCTGCCGAGCTGTGGATGGATTTCGTAGATAAGGCGCTCGAGATACTGGGTATCCGCCAGTAGCTGGGGTTCGCCTTCGGCCTTGACCAGAATCGGCGCGAGACCTATGGAATGGGTCAGGCCGGCGAGCAGGGCACTGTCGGCATCGAGCGTGGCCACCGTTCTGGCGATTACCGCGGATACCGCGGCCACTTCCGTGCTCTGTTGCCAGGCCTGGCGCAAATAGGCGTCGACCACCGGATGCGTGGCCTGGAACAGCTGCTTCATGGCCAGGCTGGTTGCCAGCGTGCGCACCGTATCGAGCCCCATGCGCATCGCTGCCGCCTGCACGGTCTCGGCCGCGGCGACGCCGCGATAGAGCGCCGAGTTACCGACCTGCACGATGCGCGCCGACAGCGCCGCATCGGTTTCGATGATGCGCGCGACGTCGGAAATAGACGCGTTTTCGTCAGCGGCGGTATCGCGCACCCTGAGCGCAACCTCGGGCAGGGTCGGCAATGGCAGGCGCTCGTTTTCGAGGTCGTCGAGGATGGATTCCGGGGTGATGGCCATGCAAACTTCGGGTCCGTGAAATCGGAAACCTGAGTATAGATGGCGATGCGAATTTCGCCGGCGAGCGCTTCAGGCCGTCAACGGGTAGGGTAGCTCGAGGTCACGGATGGCGACGCCGGGCTGGTCGAGCAACTCGAGCGCGCCGGCCTCGGCGCGATCGATCCGCGCGATGTACAGCATCAGGCAGCGGCCGTCGCCGGCGAACTCGGCATCGACGACCTTGCCGCTACCGTCGGCCTCGGACTTGCCGGGGGTGACCAGTTCGTCGCCCGGTTGCGGCAGTTCGGCGGTCTCGAGTTCCGCCAGAAACATGCGCCGCTTGAGCTTGCCGAGATATTGCATGCGCGCGACGATTTCCTGGCCCGGGTAGCACCCCTTGTCGAAGCTGACGCCGCCGAGCGCGTTGAGGTTGGCCATTTGCAGGACGAACTCCTCGGCGGTGGCCGGATAAATCGTCGGCATGCCGGCGCGAATCTCGGCCAGCCGCCACGACGCGAAACCGGTCACGGCCAGATGTTCGGCCAGCGCCTGCCACAGCGCGATCGCCGCGTCGGCGTCGAGACCGAAAACGAGGTAGCGGCGTTGCGATTCGAGCGGTGCGAGTTGCAGCGATACGATCTTGTCGTCCTGGTAGACCGCGCCGGGCTCCGGCGCCAGCGAGGCATGGCTGACGACTTCGGGCATGTCGGACTGCAGCGCGATCCGGGCGAAGTAATCGGTCGCGTCGGCAAGGCTGACGTCGGCGCGCAGAATGTATCGGAACAGGCGTTCCAGCAGCGGCACGACCATCGCGCGCGCGGTCACGAGCAGGTAACCGTTGCTGACCCGGATGATACGAAACACGCCGAGCAAGCGGCCCTTGGGCGTCGAGAAGCTGCTGACCTGGAAGCGCGATTCGTCGAGTTGGTAGACGTCGTTGCTGAGCTGGTTTTGCAGGAAATCGGCGGCGTCGTCGCCGCGCACGAGGATCAAACCGAGTTCGCCGGCGCTACAGATGAAATTTTCCCGCGCGAGCTGGCCGTCCGCCGACGCGCTGAAATCCTGCCATTTTGTCATCGACCTCGATTCTCCTGGCGTGCGATCGCCCAGTCGAGATGATGCCGGACGTAATCGCTGTGGGCGGCGTAATCCCGCCGCAGAGCCTCGCTTATCTGGGGATCGGGCGGTGCGTTTCCAAGCGCGACGACGACATTCCGCAGCCAGCGTTGATGGCCGATCCGACGAATCGCGGAGCCTTCCATCAGGCGCAGGAATTCCGCTTCGTCCATGCGCAGGCAATCGAGCAGCGAAATCGCGTCGAGCCCGTGGCGCGGCGCGAAGTCCTCTTCGCGGGTGTACTGCGCGTAGCGATTCCACGGACAGGCAAGCTGGCAATCGTCACAGCCATATATCCGGTTGCCGATGGCCGCGCGGTATTCGACCGGGATCTCCGAATGATGTTCGATCGTCAGGTACGAGATGCAGCGGCGCGCGTCGACCACGTAGGGCTCGACGATGGCGCCGGTGGGACAGACGTCGATACAGGCGCGACAACTACCGCAATGGTTGCTGACCGGCGCGTCGACCTCGAGCTCGAGGTCGGTGAAAATTTCACCGAGAAAAAACCACGAGCCGTGCTCGCGGTGGAGAATATTGCTGTGTTTCCCCTGCCAGCCGATGCCGGCCCTGGCGGCGAGCGCCTTTTCCAGCACCGGGGCGCTGTCGGTGAAGACCCGGTAGCCGAGCTCGCCGTAGCGCGCGCTGATCCGCTCGGCGAAGCGCTGCAGGCGCTTGCGCATCAGCTTGTGGTAGTCGCGCCCGAGCGCGTAGCGGGATATATAGGCACGATCGCCACGCTCGAGCAGCTCCCACGGATCCTGTTCCTCCGCCGGCAGGTAGTCGAGTCGCACGCAGATGACCGATAACGTGCCGGGTACGAGTTCGGCAGGGTACAGGCGCTTGCCGATATTGCGCGCCATGTAACCCATTTCGCCGTGGTAATGGCGCGCGATCCATTCGGCGTAATTCGCGTGGCTCGCGTCGAGCCGGGCGTCGGTGATGCCGACTTGCTGAAATCCGAGTTCACGGCCAATCTGCTTGATTGTCGCGGATTTCGCCGTGGCTTCGCCCGACGCCGGGGGAGGGGTGCTGGCGGGTGCATCTTTCACGGCGGCTGGTACAATATCGCATTTTCACCCGAATCTGAAATGTCGATCTACCTTGCGATTGCAGCGGGCGGCTCGCTCGGCGCGGTGGCGCGCTACTGGTTGTCCGGCGCGACCTACCAGTGGCTCGGTCAGCAGTTTCCCTACGGCACGCTTGCCGTGAACCTCGTGGGGTCGCTGGCGATGGGTTTTCTGTCGGTCCTGCTGGTACATCGGTTCAGCGTCAGCGACGAGATCCGGATCGGGTTACTGGCCGGTTTTCTCGGCTCGTTCACCACTTTTTCAACCTTTGCCATGGACAGCCTGCACCTGGCAAGCAACGGCGCAATGCTCAAGGCTGCCGGCTATATCGCGGCCAGCGTTTTGCTATGCGTCGCCGGCGCCTGGGCTGGCCTGGTTACCGCGAGGCAACTGATCTAACCATGCTGGACCCGAAACTCTTGCGCAGCGACCTCGACGCGGTTCTCGAGCGGCTGCGAATCAAACACTTCGAGCTCGACGCGGAAAAATTCCGCGAACGCGAAGAGCGGCGCAAATCGCTGCAGGTCGAAACGCAGAGCCTGCAGAACGAGCGCAACCAGCGATCCAAAGCGATCGGCCAGGCCAGGGCTCGCGGCGAGGACATCGAGCCGCTGCGCACCGAGGTCGCCGAGCTCGGCGACAAGCTCAAATCGGCCGAAGCGGAACTATCGGCCTTGCAGGAAGAACTCGAATCGATCCAGATGGGTATTCCCAACCTGCCGCACGAGTCGGTACCGGCCGGCGACAGCGAAGAAGAGAATCTCGAGGTACTGAGGTGGGGGGAGCCGCCGCAGTTCGACTTCTCGGCCAAGGATCACATCGATCTCGGCGCGGCGCTCGGCGGCATGGATTTCGAGCGCGCGGCAAAGCTCTCGGGCGCGCGCTTCGTGACGATGACCGGCCCGCTGGTCATGCTGCACCGCGCGCTGATTCAATTCATGATCAATCGCCACGTCGAGGAGCACGGATACGTGGAGGCCTATGCGCCCTACCTGGTCAACGCGGCGACGCTGACCGGGACCGGCCAGTTGCCGAAATTCAAGGAAGACCTGTTCCACATCCATTCGGACAACCACGATCTCTACCTGATTCCGACCGCCGAGGTGCCGGTCACCAACTTCGTCGCCGATTCGATCGTCGACGCGGCGCGATTGCCGTTGAAATTCGTCGCGCACACCCCGTGCTTTCGCTCCGAGGCCGGCTCCTACGGCAAGGATACGCGCGGCATGATTCGCCAGCACCAGTTCGAAAAGGTCGAGCTCGTGCAAGTCGTCCGCCCCGCGGATTCGATGGATGCCCTCGAAGAGCTGACCGGCCACGCGGAAACGATACTGCAGCTGCTCGAGCTGCCGTATCGCAAGGTCGTGCTGTGCGGCGGCGATCTCGGTTTCGCGTCGACCAAGACCTACGATCTCGAGGTCTGGCTGCCCGGGCAGGGCGCCTACCGCGAGATTTCGTCATGCAGCAACATGACCGATTTCCAGGCGCGCCGGATGAAGGCGCGCTGGCGCAATCCCGAGACCGGCAAGCCCGAACTCGTGCATACGCTCAACGGCTCGGGGCTCGCGGTCGGGCGCACGCTGATCGCGATCATGGAAAACTGCCAGCAGGCGGACGGCAGTATTCGGATCCCGGAAGCCCTGCATTCCTACACCCGGGGCGCAACTGAAATTCGGCCTTAAACCGCTATACTGGGTTGCAATGAGGGAAACCAGGTCTTTCGCATGAAGCTTTTCAACAAGGTCATGCTGGCGTTGCTGGTGCTGGCACTGCTGTTGCCGTTTGCGGTGCTGAAGAATGACGAAGGCAAACCGTTGATGAGTTTCTCGACCTTCAGCCTGCCCGACATCTCGCTGCCCGAATTCTCGCTGCCCGAGATGCCGAGCCTGCCGGCGAGCGGCGCGCCGGTCGAGACTGACGACAGCAATCCGAGTGGCAAGAACGTGTTCTACCAGTGGCGCGATGCGGACGGAAACCTGAACTTCACCAGCGAACCGCCGCCCGAAGGGGTCGAATTTTCGTTGAAGGGATACGACCCGAACGCCAACGTAATCCAGGCGCTCGAGCCGATGCCGATCGAGAGCGAAGTCGGTGTCGAAGCGGCCGCGCAATCGCCGGCGCAGATCCGCGAGCCCGGGGATATCGGCAATCCCTATTCCCGGGAAAGCATCGAGAAACTGTTCAACGACGCGAAAAACATCGAGAAAATGCTTAACGAACGCCTGCAGCAGTAGTAACAGGCGTCAACCACCAGGACATCCGAAATGAGAATCATGACTCTGTTATTGCTTGCGCTCGTCGCTGTCGGCGCTCAGGCCGCCGGCAAGACTGCCTTCATCAACTCCAAGGTTTTACTGGAGCAATCGCCGCAGGCGATCAAGGCCAACACGCTGCTCAAGGAGCAATTCGGTGGCCGTGAACAGGACCTGCGCTCGCTGGCGAAGGAAATCCAGGAGATGGAACAAAATTACAAGCGCGACGCGGCGATCATGAGCGCCGAGCAAAAACAGAAGGCGGAAGACAGCATCCTGCAATCCAGGCGGCGTTTTCAACTCGCGCAGCAATCCCTGCGCGAGGATTTACAGGCCATGCAGCGAGAGTTGCTACAGGGCGTGCAAACCGAGATCCGCTCGGCAATTCGCGATTACGGCGAAGCCAACGGTTACGACTTCATATTCACCGACGCGAGCATCGCCTACGCCAGCGACGCGGTAAACATTACCGACGAGATTCTCGAGATCCTCAAACGCTAGAAGCGGCGACGGCCGCTTCCGCCGGCGTGCTGGCGGAGCTTCAGTTTTCCGGCTCGACCGCCTCGGCCGGTACGCTCGTCTTTTCCTTTCTGGCCGCGTTACCGTCGCCTGTCGCGCCCGTCTTGCGGGCTTCGACGCCGGCTTCGTCATTCGAACGGGACGCGGGTTTCGGCACAGTGGGACGCTCGTTATCGGTCGCGCCGGCGGTGGATTCGCCGACCGTCGTTGCGCCGTTGCGCGCCGCGCCGCCGGTTTCCGTCGGCGCCTTGTCGCCGTCGCCCTGGCGCGGTGAACGGGATTCCCGCGCGTCGGACCGTGGCTCGTCGGCGCGCGGCGCCGACGCCTTCTTCGCCGGACCTTTTTCGGCCGTGCTATCCGCCGATGCCGACGCCGAATCCGTCTGCGTTGCGACTTCCGCTGCCCGCCCGCGCCCGCCGCGGCCACCGCGGCCACCGCGCGACCGGCCGCCACGGGATTGGCCGCCGCGCTTGCCGTCGCCGGTGTCGCCGGCGCGTTGTTTATCCTTGCCGCCGGCTTTGGCCGACTTGCCGGCGTCCTCTGCCTTGCCATCCCGCGAGTCGACGGCCGCCTTGTCGCCACGCGCGCCGTCACCGGGCTTGCCACCGCGGGCGCCATCGGCGGGCTTGCCCGCCTTGCCGGCATCGGCTTTCTTCGTCGACTTCGAGTCCGCATGCTTCGCGCCGGCGCCTCGGCCACGATTCTGACCGCCACGTCCGCGGCCGCGACGCCCACCGCGATTGGTTGCGCCGCGACTCGGGCGGCCGGTCTCCGCCGCGGGCGCGGGTTTTTCGGCCTCGGGTTCGTCGCCACCGTCGCCGACGAACAGATTCAGCAGGCGGCGGAACAGGCCGGGCTCGCGGTCCTTGACCGCGGGCGCGCTGGCCGTGGGCCGCGGCGCCGGCGGAGCGACGCGTTGCACCGCCGCCGCCTCGGGCGTGACCTGGGTGCTGCTGGCCATGTCGACAAAGTCGACCGGCTCTTCCTCGGTCGTCATTTCGTAAGACTTCTTGTAATTCGATTCGTGGCGATGAGTATCGTTGTCGCGCACGCGCTCGATCTCGTAGTGCGGCGTCTGCAGCTTGGGATCGGGGATGACGACGACGTGAACCTGTCGGCGTTGTTCGATGGCGTCGACCTTTTCACGCTTTTCGTTGAGCAGGTAGGTGGCGCATTCGACCGGAATCTTGGCCAGGATCTTGCCCGTATTGTCCTTCAGCGCCTCTTCCTCGAGCAGGCGTAACACCGCCAGCGATAGCGATTCGACGTCGCGAATCGTGCCCTGTCCGCTGCACCGGGGGCAAACGATCTGGCTCGACTCTTCGAGCGACGGGCGCAGCCGCTGGCGCGACATCTCGAGCAGGCCGAAGCGGGAAATGCGACCGATCTGGACCCGCGCCCGGTCGTCGTAGACCGCGCTGCGCAGGCGGCTCTCGACCTCGCGCTGGTTCTTGTTCTGCATCATATCGATGAAATCGATGACGATCAGCCCGCCGAGGTCGCGGATCCTCAGCTGGCGCGCGATCTCGTCGGCCGCTTCGAGATTCGTCAGTTTCGCGGTCTCCTCGATATCGGCGCCACGAGTGGCGCGCGCCGAATTGACGTCGATCGACATCATGGCTTCGGTGTGGTCGATGACGATCGCGCCGCCGGAGGGCAGGGTGACCTCGCGCGAAAACGCCGATTCGATCTGGTTTTCGATCTGGAAGCGGTTGAACAGCGGCAACTTGTCCTTGAACAGCTTGAGCTTGTTCAGCGAACCGGGCATGACCATGGACATGAAATCGTGCGCCTGCTGGTAGGCTTCCTCGCTGTCGATCAGGATCTCGCCGACGTCGTTGCGATAATGATCGCGGAGCGCGCGGATGACGATGTTGGACTCCTGGTAAATCAGAAACGGCGCCGGCTTGTCGGCCCCGGCCTTTTCGATCGCCTGCCACACCTGGGTCAGGTAATCCAGGTCCCATTGCATTTCCTCGCTCGAGCGTCCGACCCCGGCGGTGCGCACGATAACGCCCATGCCCTCGGGCATCTCGAGACTGTCGAGTACTTTCTTGAGCTCGTCGCGGTCGTCGCCTTCGATACGTCGCGAGACGCCCCCCGCGCGCGGATTCTGCGGCATCGCGACGAGAAAGCGCCCGGCCAGGCTGATGAACGTGGTCAGCGCGGCGCCCTTGTTGCCGCGCTCCTCTTTTTCGACCTGGACGATAACTTCCTGGTCGACCTTGAGCGCATCCTTCAAGATCGGTTTGCCGCCCTCGTCGCGCGGCGCGTTGCCGAAGTATTGCTTGGAAATCTCCTTGAACGGCAGAAAGCCGTGGCGCTCGGCACCGTAATTGACGAACGCCGCTTCGAGACTCGGTTCGACGCGGGTAATCTTACCCTTGTAGATATTGGATTTTTTCTGTTCCCGCGCAGGGACTTCGATATCGAGGTCGTACAATCGCTGACCGTCGACCATAGCCACGCGCAGTTCTTCCGCCTGTGTGGCATTGATGAGAATTCGTTTCATTTAAATACTTGCCCTGTATCGAGGGCCATGCGGGATTACCCGTCAGCGTATCCGCGGCAATTTCCATTGCTTGTGTGGCCGGCGCGAACATCCGCCAGGCGGCGGGCTTGGCGCCGCTTAGCATGAGGAAATTATCGAGCAGAATTAAACTCTGTACGAGGCAGTGCATGACCTGTGTCTAATCACGGTCCGTCGGCACGGCTTAGCCTCGCCGGGCCCGGACTCAATCTTCTCGGGGAAACAGGGACCTCGGTCCCGTGCTTCCGCACAAAAACTGTTGCGGTAGTGTTTTGCCTAGACTAGGCAGTACAATGCTACGCGCCGAAATATAACATAGTTTGCCTCGACTGCCAGCCATTGGAACCGATAAAGCCACAGAAATCCGCCGCCCGGCTCGTCCGGGTCGACGCCACCCATGCCAACCAGCGCCTCGACAATTTTCTGCTCGGCCGCCTGGCCAGGGTGCCGCGCACCCGGGTCTATCGCATGATTCGCAAGGGCGAGGTGCGCGTCAACAAGAAGCGCGCGCGACCCGACTATCGCCTCGAGCCCGGCGACGAGGTGCGCATTCCGCCGCTGCGCAGCGACGATGCGAAGGCGCCTCGCGCGGCGCCCTCGAGGTCCCTGGTCGAGCGGCTGGGCGCGGCGATTCTGTTCGAAGACGAACACGTGCTCGTGCTCGACAAACCCGCTGGAATCGCGGTGCATGCCGGTTCCGGCGTCGACTACGGCGTCATCGACGCGATGCGTCTTCTGCGGCCCGATGCGAACATCGAACTCGCGCACCGGCTCGACCGCGACACCAGCGGCTGCCTGCTGTTCGCGCTGCATCGCGAAGCGCTGCTCGAGCTGCAGCGTCTGCTTGCCGACAACCGAATCGGCAAGCGTTACCAAGCGATCGTCATGGGGCGCTGGCCGTCCGGGCTGTGCGAAATCGATGTTCCGCTGGCGCGTTACCACTTGCCCAACGGCGAGCGGCGGGTGCGCGCCGATGAGCGGGGTAAACCGGCGCTGACCCGAATCGAGATCATCGACGCGCGAGCCGATTACAGTCATTTGCAGATCGCGCTGCTGACCGGGCGGACGCACCAGATTCGCGTGCACTGCCAGCTACAGGGGCAGCCGATCGCGGGCGACGACAAGTACGGCGATGCCGACTTCAACAAGCGAATGCGCGCGCGCGGGCTGCGCCGGTTGATGCTGCATGCCCAAAGCCTCGATCTGCCGGGCGGCCGATTCACCCCGGAGCGGGTAATCGACTCGCCGTTGCCCGCCGAATTCGGGCGATTGAACGATTCACGATCCGACCTTTCCCTTTTCAAAGCCTGACCGAGAGACGAGACCATGGCAGAATCAGTACCCGACAATCACCGCCGCCGCCCGGCCGGGGGCAGCGACGCCCTGATCGAACGCCTGCTGTTCGCGGCCGTGACCGAGCAGCGGCGGGCCCGCCGCTGGCGCGTTTTCTTCATGCTGTTCTTCATCATCTACCTGACGGTCGTGACCCTGGTGCTGATCGCCGGGCGCGGCGACCGCTACGGCGCCGCCGGCGCTCCCGACGGCGAACTGCATACCGCGCTGGTGCGGGTGTCGGGGCTGATCGCCAGCGGCGAGGATGCCGGCGCCGAGAACGTAATCAAGGGGATCAAACAGGCTTTCGAGCACGACGACACGGCCGGCGTCATCCTCGAGATCAATTCGCCCGGCGGCTCGCCGGTGCAGGCGGCGCAGATATTCGAAGAGGTCCGCCGGTTGCGCGAAGCGCATGCCGACAAGCCGCTCTACGCCGTGGTTACCGATGTCGCCGCGTCGGGGGGCTATTACGTCGCCGCCGCGGCCGATCGGATCTACGTCGCTAAATCCAGCCTGGTCGGTTCGATCGGCGTGCGCCTCGACGCGTTCGGTTTCGTCGGGCTGATGGACAAGCTCGGCATCGAACGCCGCCTGTTGACGGCGGGCGAAAACAAGGCCCTGTTCGATCCGTTTCTCCCGGAGCAGGAGGCGCAAAAAGCTCATCTGCAATCGATGCTCGACCAGGTGCATGATCACTTCATCGATGCCGTGCGCGAGGGCAGGGGGGACCGGCTGGTCGATGACGGGCAGATTTTCAGCGGCCTGATCTGGAGCGGCGAAACCGCACTCGGCCTGGGCCTCGTCGATGCCTACGGCAGCCGCCACAGCGTTGCGCGCGAACTCGAGGCCGAGAACATCGTCGATTTTACCCCGCAGACCGATTTCCTCTCGAGAATCGCCGATCGCATCGGCGCGAGCATCGGTCGCGGACTCGGGCAAACCCTCGGCAGCGGCTGGTCGCTAAACTGACGGCCGTGCGGGTGTCTGCAGCACGTCGACCCCGGCCGCCTCGAGCATTGCGACCAGGCGGATCAGCGGCAAGCCGATCAGCGCCGTCGGATCGTCGCCGCGCAGACGTTCGAACAGCGCGATGCCGAGGCCCTCGGCCTTGAAACTGCCGGCGCAATCGTAGGGTTGCTCGCGCCGCAGGTAGGCGTCGAGCCGGGCTTCGTCCAGGGTTCTGAAATCGACCTCGAAGACGACGTCCTCGACCTGCTCGAAGCCGGCATCGATTCCGAGCAGGCAAAGTCCGGTATGAAAGACGACCGTCTTGCCCTGGGCGCGGCGCAACTGCTCGAGCGCGCTGGCGTGCGTGCCCGGCTTGCCGAGGAGATCATCGTCGAGCAGCGCGCACTGATCGGCACCGATGACCAGCGCCGCCGGCTCGGCGGTGGCGATCGTCCGCGCCTTGGCCTCGGCCAGCCGGCAGACATAGGCGGCCGCGTCTTCACCGGGCAGGCGCGATTCGTCGGTCTCGGGGCTGCAGCATTCGTATTCGAGGTCGAGGCGCTCGAGCAACGCTCGCCGAAACCGCGAACTGCTCGCCAGGATGAGTTTCGTCTGCAATGCGATTTACCCCATAAAGTATTGTTTTTGAAAGAAATGTTTCCAGGCTGTAAGGGCGCCGAGCGAGCAGTATAGTACATCGCAGGGTCGATTTCGTGGCGCCTTCGGGGCGGCGTGAAATTGCGTGGACAAGTTTATCCACAAGCATGTAAAATCGCCGCCTTATGCGGGAAAGGCTACGCAGGCGTTATCAGGTCTACAGGGAAGTTTCGCGCAAGAGTTACTTCGAGGGCGAAATACCGGTCGCCGACCTTGATCGGCTGGCGGAGTTGCTATACTCAGGCGAGTCGTCCGGCACGGGGGTCAGCATTCAGGTCAGTTTCGAATTCGTGGCGAACGAGTATGGTTTGCCCATGCTCGCCGGGCAGCTGTCCGCGCGGCTCGAACTGGAATGCCAGCGCTGTCTCGGTGCGATGGAATTGCCGCTCGCGCTCGAGTTACGCCTGCTGGTCGACGCCAGCGACGAGATCGTTGGCAAGAGCAGCCTGGATACGCTCTACAGTGACGACGGGTACATCGATATATTCGACGTCGTCGAAGACGAATTGATACTCGCCATCCCGCTGGTGGCGAGGCACGAAGACCGGACCTGCAACCTGCACTGGCCGACGGCAGCGGACGATGCCGTGGCCGAGGCGGAAAATCCGTTTGCGGTGCTACGCGCGCTGAAAACGACCGAATCGAATTAACGGGAGATCCATAATGGCAGTTCAGCAAAACCGTAAAACGCCGTCGAAACGCGGTATGCGGCGTTCCCATGACGCCCTCGGCAAGCCGACCCTGTCGATCGAGCCGACGACGGGCGAAGTCCATCGTCGCCATCACGTCAGCGCCGACGGTTATTACAAGGGACGTAAAGTCATTGCCGACAAGGTCGTCGAAGACGAAGACGAGTAGGCGGGTTTTTGAGGCAACGAATACGGGCGGCAGATTCCGCCCGTATTTATTTTTGACGCATTGCCGATGAAACACAAGACGATAGCGCTTGACGCCATGGGTGGCGACCACGGGCCGCGGGTCACCGTCGGCGCGGCAAAGCTGGCGCTGGAGCAGATTCCCGATATCGAGCTCGTCCTCGTCGGCGACCGGGCGCAGCTCGAGAAAGCGGTCAGGCGCCGCGAACTCGGCGACGATCCGCGAATCCGCATCCACCACGCATCGGAAGTCGTCGGCATGGACGAACTGCCGGCGGTGGCGTTGAAGAAGAAAAAGGATTCCTCGATGCGGGTCGCGATCGATCTGGTTAAATCGGGCGAGGTGCAGGCCTGCGTCAGCGCCGGCAATACCGGCGCGCTGATGGCGACCAGCAAGTTCGTGCTGAAAATGATTCGCGGGATCCACCGCCCGGCGATCTGCACCCTGCTGCCGGCCATTCGTGGTCATACGCACATGCTCGATCTTGGCGCCAATGTCGAATGCGCACCGGAGAACCTCGCCGAATTCGCATTGATGGGCTCGATCCTGGCGCAATCGGTCGAAGGCATCGAGAATCCCAAGGTCGGCCTGCTCAACGTCGGCACCGAGGAGGTCAAGGGCAACGAAGCGATCAAGCAGGCCAGCCGCCTGATCGCCCAGAGCCGACTCAATTACTACGGTTTCGTCGAGGGCGACGACATCTACAAGGGCACGGTCGACGTCGTCGTTACCGACGGTTTCGTCGGCAACGTGTCGTTGAAGACCGGCGAGGGTCTCGCCGCGCTCGTCAATCACGTGCTGCGGACCGAGTTCAAGCGCAACTGGATGACCCGGCTGGCGGCGTTATGCGCCTATCCGGTGCTCAACCGGGTACGGCAACGGCTCGACCCGCGGCGCTACAACGGCGCCAGCCTGCTGGGCCTGAACGGCATCGTCGTCAAGAGCCACGGCAGCGCCGACACCCCTTCGTTCTTCAACGCGATCAAGATCGCCAGCATCGAGATCGAAAACGACGTGCCGCAGCGTATTTCGCGTACAATCGAGAATTATTTCAGCCAGGCCGAGGCGGCAATTTCATGACCTATGCCCGCATCACCGGCACCGGCAGCTACCTGCCCGAACGCGTCATGACCAATCATGACCTCGAAGCGCTGGTCGATACCTCCGACCAGTGGATTCGCGAGCGCACCGGGATCGCGCAACGCCATATCGCGAGCGACGGCGAAACCTGTGTCGATCTCGCCGAGGCGGCGTCGCGCCGCGCGATCGAGGCCGCCGGCATTCGCCCCGACGACATCGACCTGATCATTCTCGCGACCTCGACGCCGGACAAGATTTTTCCGAGTTCGGCCTGCATCCTGCAGGCCCGGCTCGATATCCACGGATGCCCGGCGTTCGATATCCAGGCGGTTTGCACCGGCTTCGTCTATGCGATGTCGGTGGCCGACAAGTTCGTCAAGACCGGTAGCGCCAGATGCGCGCTGGTGGTCGGCGCCGAAGTCTTTTCGCGCATACTCAACTGGCGGGACCGCGCGACCTGCGTGCTGTTCGGCGACGGCGCCGGTGCGGTCATCCTGCAGGCCAACGAAGAGACCGGCATTCTCTCGAGCCACATCCACGCGGACGGCAGCTACGAGAACCTGCTGCGGGTGCCTTACGGAATCGCCGACGGTTACGACGAGGTCAAGGCCGGCCGCGCCTTCGTCGAGATGCGTGGCAACGAGGTCTTCAAGATGGCGGTCAACACCCTCGGCCGGATCGTCGACGAAACCCTGGCCGCCAATCGCATGATGAAATCCGACATCGACTGGCTGGTGCCGCATCAGGCCAATATCCGGATCATCACCGCCACCGCGCGCAAGCTCAAGATGTCGATGGACCAGGTTGTCGTCACGGTCGACAAGCACGGCAACACCTCGGCCGCGTCGGTGCCGCTCGCGCTCGACGTCGCCGTTCGCGACGGCCGCATTCGCGAAAACGAATTGGTGCTGCTCGAGGCTTTCGGTGGCGGCTTCACCTGGGGCTCGGTGCTGCTGCGTTACTGACTGCCCCCGCGGTATTCGAATAGCGGGACACGATAGCTGTTTCCCCGTGGCTACATTTCTCCCAAAACTTGCAAGATCCGGCATTCTTCCTGACCGGATTAACGTACGGACATAGGTATACTGTCCCCCTAATCTTACAGAGAGTAGGAATCGTGTGATATGATCGCTGCGATACCGGGAATTTCCGATGATAAGCATACTCCTGACCGACGATCACGCGCTCGTGCGCACCGGCATTCGCCGCGTGCTCGAGGACAGTAAACAGGTGCGAATCGTCGGCGAAGCCGACTGCGGCGAGGACGCGATCAAGCTCGCGCAGCAACTCGAGCCGGACGTCATCCTGATGGACGTCAACATGCCCGGCATCGGCGGGGTCGAGGCCTGTCGTCGCATCCTGCAGCGCAATCCCGCACAAAAAATCATCGTCCTGACGATTCACAACGAACAGACGTTTCCCAAGCGCATGCTCGAGATCGGCGCCAAGGGTTACCTGACCAAGGAGTGCGGCGTCGACGAAACGCTCGAAGCGATCCGCAGGGTCAGCGATGGCGGCGCCTACATCGCGCCGAGTATCGCCCAGCAACTCGCGCTGTCGCTGTTGCCCGGCAACGAGCACAACCCGATCGATCGCCTGTCGAGGCGCGAGTTCCAGGTCATGCTGATGATCTCGCACGGACTGACCAACGCGGAAATCTCCGACAAGCTGTGCCTGAGCCCGAAGACGATCAGCACCTACCGCCTGCGCCTGCTGGAAAAACTCGGCGCGCAAAACGAAGTCGACCTGGTCAAGATCGCGGTCGAGCAGGGCATGGTCGAGTTCGCGCATTCCGAGTAGTCGATGAATGAGCTGCTCGAATGCCAACGCTGCCCGCGCCTGGCAGATCATCGCCAGCGGCAAAAAGCGTTGTTCCCCGGCTACCGCTGCCGGCCGGTTCCGGCGGCCGGCAATCGACGCGCGCGCCTGCTGATCGTCGGGCTTGCCCCGGGGTTGCACGGCGCCAACGCGTCCGGCATCCCGTTTTGCGGCGACGCTTCCGGCGAGTTCCTGTTCGCGGCGCTGCATCGTTTCGGCTATGCCGTGGCGCCGGCCGGCGGCAGCAGGCTGGTCGATTGCCGCATCACCAACGCGGTCAAATGTGTGCCGCCCGCCAACCGTCCGACGACGGCCGAAATCGCGACCTGCAATGACTACCTCGCGCACGAGATCGCGCAACTGCCGCGCCGCGGCCTGCTGCTCGCGCTCGGCGGAATCGCGCATCGCGCCGTGCTGCGGGCGCTCGGGCTTCGGCCGGTGGACTTCGGCTTCGCGCATGCCGCCGAACACGCGCTGCCCGACGGGCGCCGGCTGATCGACTCGTACCACTGCAGTCGCTACAACGTCAACACCGGCCGCCTCGACCGCGCCGGATTCGACGCCGTCATCGGCCGCACCCGCGAGTTGCTGGCATGAGTGACGGCGAACGTTTCGATCACGAAGCCTTCCTCGCCGCGGTCAGCAACAGGCCCGGCGTCTACCGCATGATCGACCGCGCCGGCAAGGTCATTTACGTCGGCAAAGCCAAGAATCTCAAGAAGCGTCTCGCCAGCTATTTCCGCAAGACGGGGTTGACCACGCGCCTGCTGTCGCTGGTCAACAACATCGCCCGCATCGAGGTCACCAATACCCGCACCGAAAGCGAGGCGCTGCTGCTCGAAAACGACCTGATCAAGAACCTGAATCCGCGTTACAATATCCTGTTTCGCGATGACAAGAGTTACCCCTACATCTGCCTGACCAATCACGAGTTTCCGCGACTCAAGGTATTTCGCGGCAAGCCCGACCGGCGCAAGGGTAGCTTCTACGGCCCGTTCCCGAGCGCCGGCTCGATCCGCTATACGATCAACCACGTGCAGCGCATGTTCAAGCTGCGCAACTGCGAAGATGCGTCGATGCAAAATCGCGCGCGGGCCTGCCTGCAGTACCAGATCAGGCGCTGCACGGGGCCTTGCGTCGGTCACACCGACCGCGAGAGCTACGCGCGCCAGGTCGAACAGGCGCGCCTGTTCCTCGAAGGCAAGAGCGACGAGCTGATCGACCGCCAGATCGAGCTGATGGAAGCGCAGTCGGCCAACCTTCAGTTCGAGGCCGCGGCCGAGGTGCGCGACCGTATCGAGACGCTGCGCCGGGTCACCGAGAAGCAGTTCGTCACCGATTTTCGTGGCGATCTCGACATCATCGCCTGTGCGACGGCGCAGGATTACAGCTGTATCCAGCTGTTCATGATTCGCAACGGCACCTCGCTCGGCAACAAGCCATTCTACAACCGCGCCAGGCTCGATACCGACGCCGCGAGCCTGCTCGAGAGTTTCGTCATGCAGCACTACTCGAATCATCCGGCGCCGAGCGAGATCATCACCAGCCACGAACTCGACAGCGCCGACGCTCTCGCCGAAACGCTCGAGCGCCTGAACGGCTCGCGGGTGCGCGTCACGAGTCGGGTCCGCGGCAAGCGCAAGCGCGCGCTCGAGGGCGCGATCGCCAACGCCGGGCAGGCGCTCGAAAGTTATCTCCTGTCGGCCAGCCTGCTCGGCAAACGCATGCAAAACCTGGTCGAAGTGCTGCATCTCGAGCAGGCGCCCGAACGCATCGAGTGTTTCGACGTCAGCCATACGATGGGCGAATCGACGCGCGCCTCCTGCGTCGTGTTCGGCCGTGACGGTGCGGTCAAGGGCGAATACCGCCGCTACAACATCGACGGCATCCAGGCCGGCGACGATTACGCCGCGCTGCGACAGGTGCTCGAGCGGCGTTACCGCAAGCGCCAGGACGATCCCGAACTGTTGCCGGACCTGATCCTGATCGACGGCGGCAAGGGCCAGCTCGGCGTCGCGCTCGACGTGCTCGAGGCGTTGAACCTGCCGACGGTCAAGCCGAACCTGCGCGTGTTCGGCGTGGCCAAGGGCGTCGAGCGCCGTGCCGGCTACGAACAAATCATCGACGAGGAGAAGACTGCGCTCAACATCCCGCAAGACTCGCCGGGACTATTGTTGATCCAGCAGATTCGTGATGAGGCGCACCGCTTCGCGATCGCCGGTCATCGGATGGCGCGGGCAAAAGCGCGGCGCAAATCGCCGCTCGAGGAGATTCCGGGGATCGGCGCGCGCAAGCGGGCGCGCCTGCTCAACGCTTTTGGCGGCCTGCAGGGCGTGCAGGCGGCCGGCGTCGAGGAACTGATGCAAGTCAAGGGGATTAACCGCGAGACCGCCCAGGCGATCTATGATAATTTCCACGGTTGATCGATTCGCGGACGCCCGATGCACATAACCCTTCCTACCGCCGTCACATTGTTCCGAATAGCGCTGATCCCGCTGTTCGTCGTCGTGTTTTATTTGCCCTTCGGCTGGGTCCACATCGCCGCGACGGTGATATTCACGCTCGCCGCGGTCACCGACTGGATCGACGGCTACCTCGCGCGCTCGATGGCGCTCGAATCGCGATTCGGCGCGTTTCTCGACCCGGTCGCCGACAAGCTGATGGTCGTCGTCGTCATTATCGTTCTGGTCGAGGCCCATCCCAGCATCTGGGTCGCGCTGCCGTCGATCGTGATCGTCGCGCGCGAGATCACGATTTCGGCGCTGCGCGAGTGGATGGCCAAGCTCGGCAGCGGCACCAAGGTCGCGGTCTCGTTCGTCGGCAAGGTCAAGACCGTGATCCAGATGATCGCGCTCGGTTTCATGATTTATTCCGAGCCGTTCATCGGATTACCGATCTTCGCGATCGGCCTGACGATCTACTATATCGCCGCGCTGATGACCCTCTACTCGATGTTCATCTATCTGCGCGCGGCCTGGCCGGAGCTGGTCGACGAGGGTTGACGAGGCTTGCTTGACAGGTCAAGGCGAAACGCTAGAATAGCGGCTCTTTGCGGGAATAGCTCAGTTGGTAGAGCACAACCTTGCCAAGGTTGGGGTCGCGAGTTCGAGTCTCGTTTCCCGCTCCAGCTTACCCATCGGTTTTCCTGAAATTCTCCCGGAAAGCCCCGACAGATCGCAACTACGTCCTCCCCGCTTCACGCCCTGAGCGGGGTGCGCGTATCGCGCGCGTCACCTGACCCGAAGTCGCGGCATTGCCGCCGGGTCGGCGGCCTTCGCCCGGCGAAACGCGACCGCAGGCCCTGACCTCGTGGCCGTTGGCGCTTCGGCGGCACGGACCCTGGCGGACCACGGGGCCGAAGTCTGCGACGACGATTTCAAGTCCGGCACCGGTGATTTATACTTCCGCCACCGCTTTTCCGGCATTTTTGACGGCGCTATCGGTATTGACGCTTGCAGGATCGCGAGCGATGCCGGAGAATTCGCCGCCATGGGGAATTAAGTCGGGACCCGGGGGGATATTCTGGCAAGCCTTTGTGGCTGCTTTTCCGCCATCGATAACGTCGTTATCGACGCACGGCGGCTCTCGGCCTCGAGCCCGGGACCCTGCGGCGGCGAGCGTTTTGCCCGCGCGAACGTCGGTAGTTTCGGTGCGGCGAAAATCGGATCGGTTCGGATCCCGAGCGCCCGTAAGTTGACACGATTGGTTATACGGAAGGATTAGCGAATGCGACATACGATCAGTATCTTCCTGCTCCTCGGTTTCATCTGGCTGGTGAATTCCGGCTTTTACTCGCCCTTGATCCTGTCGCTCGGGCTGCTCTCGGTCATCTTCGTCGTCTGGCTGGCGCACCAGATGGACGTCATCGACGCGGAGTCGCAGCCGATACATCTCACGGCCAGGCTGCCGGCCTACTACTGGTGGTTGGCGGTCAAGATCGTCCGCGCGAACATCGACGTGATCGTGCATATCTGGCGGCCGAAGCTGGCAATCACGCCATGCACGGCCGCGCTTCCCGCCAGCCAGCGCAGCGACATGGGCAAGGTGATCTACGCCAATTCGATCACGCTGACTCCCGGAACCGTGGCGCTGGACATCGACGGCGACCGGATCACGGTGCACTCCCTGACCGCCGAGGGCCTCGATGACTTGCGTTCCGGCGAAATGGACCGCCGCGTTACCGCGGTGGAGTAGGCTCATGATCGCTGTCATCGCAATCGCCTTGCTTTTCGTCATGATGCTGGCGCTGATTCGGGCCCAGCGGGGGCCTACGATCTACGACCGCATCCTGGCGGTCAACGTGTTCGGCACCAAGACCGTGCTGTTGATCGTCGTCGTCGGCTTTCTGTTCGGGCGTCCGGATTTCATCGATGTCGCGCTGGTGTACGCACTGATAAATTTCGTCAGCGTCATCGGCGTCCTGCGGTACTTCGAGTACACCCGGGCCAGGACCGAGAAAGAGCCGTCATGATCGGGACGCTCGCCGAAATCGTCAGCGGGATTGCGCTGGGCCTGGGAGCCTTGCTGCTGATCTCGGGGGCGGTCGGTTTGCTTCGCTTTCCCGATTTCTATACCCGCATGCACGCCGCCGGCGTGACCGATACACTGGCAACGGTCTTGACGATTCTCGGCCTGATGTTGCTTGCGGGATGGAACCTGGCACTGATCAAACTGGCGCTGATCATCGTGTTCGTGCTGTTCACCAGCCCGACGGCCGCGCACGCGCTGGCCAAGGCCGCGCAGCACGGCGGGCTGCCGCCGACCTCGGGGAGCGACTCTGAAAAAGAATGAATGATATCCGGCGGTTGGTGTTGATCACCGGCGAATAGAACTCCGCCAGGTCTCCCTGGGCATCTTGTGCCGTTACCTGGTTACAGACACTGGAGAAAGATGAATATCGATCTTGCAATTGACCTCACGCTACTGGGTTTGCTGGTGGCAACGGCGCTTGGCGTCGCGCGCACCAGCGACCTGTTCGCGGCGGTCATGCTGACCGGCATCTACGGTTTGCTGTCCGCCAGTTTCTTCGTCGTGCTGGATGCGGTCGACGTGGCGTTCACCGAGGCCGCTGTCGGAGCCGGTATCGCCCCGCTGTTGATGTTCACGACGCTGGCGATGACGGGACGCTTCCAACACAGCCCGAACGTCGTGTCCTCCGCAAACCTCGCGGTGGTCGCGTCCATGGGCCTGTTGCTGATACTCGCCAGCCTCGACATGCCGGCCTTCGGCTCGCCCGATGCTCCTGCCCACCTGTACGTCGCGCCGCGCTACCTGACTCAATCGATGGCCGAAATCGGCATCCCGAACGCGGTGACCTCGGTGTTGGCGAGTTACCGGGGTTACGATACGCTCGGCGAGGTCGTGGTGATATTCACCGCCGGTATCGGCGTGATGGCGATACTGTATTCCGCGGATATCGAGGGACAACCGGAGCGGCCGGCATCGATGCATCAGCACCGGGTCCTGCGGATCGTCGGCAAGATCCTGATCCCGCCGATTCTGATCTTCGCGCTGTACGTGCAGTTTCACGGCGAGTACGGCCCGGGCGGCGGCTTCCAGGCCGGCGTGATCTTCGCCGCGGCGCTGATTCTCTACAGCATGCTGTTCGGCGTGCAGACGGCGAAAACGGTCATCCGTTACTCGGCAGTCAGGTTGCTCGCGGCGCTGGGCGTTTTACTGTATGGCACGACCGGCTTGCTGAGCCTGTTCGCGGGCCGGAATTTCCTCGATTACGACGCGCTGGCCGACGATCCGGTTGCGGGCCAGCACGCGGGCATCCTGTTTATCGAGCTCGGCGTCGGCATCACCGTGGCCTCGGTCATGCTGCTGTTGTACTTCGCCTTTGCCGACCGCCAGCGGCTCGGCGGGGAAGAGTGATGGACACGATCGCTGAGCTGTTCAATTACTGGGTCGTCATCGTCCTGATGATGATCGCGCTCTACATCATCGTCGCGCAGCACAACCTGGTCAAGAAGGTCATCGGCCTGAACATTTTCCAGACCTCCATCTTTATTTTTTACATCAGCGTCGGCAACCTCGACGGCGGAACCGCGCCGATATTGAAGGAGTCGATCAGCGAATACTCGAATCCGCTGCCGCACGTGCTGATCCTCACCGCGATCGTCGTCGGCATCGCGACGACCGCGCTGGCGCTCGCGTTGATCGTCCGCATCAAGGAAGCCTACGGCACGATCGAGGAAAACGAGATTTCGGATCGAGACCGGTCGTGATCGAACATCTTCCCATCCTGCAGGTAATCCTGCCGCTGATGGCGGCCCCGGCCTGCCTCGTCCTCGACCGGCCACGGCTGGTCTGGGGTTTCACGCTGGCGATCAGCGTGGCGACGTTTGCAATCAGCATCATGCTGCTGCAAATGGTGACTGCGAGCGGCCCTATCAGCTATGCCCTCGGCGGCTGGGACGCGCCCTGGGGAATCGAGTACCGCATCGATTTGCTGAGCGCCTATGTGCTGCTGATCGTGGCGGCGCTCAACCTGGTCGCGCTGCTGCCGGCTTATCAAAGCGTCGCGCAAGAGGTGGGCGAGCAGCGGCAGGTTTATTTCTACGCCCTTCACCTGTTGTGTTTTGCCGGGCTGCTGGGGATCGTGGCGACCGGCGACGCGTTCAACGTTTTCGTCTTCCTCGAGATATCGTCGCTGGCGACCTACGCGCTGGTGGCCCTGGGGAATAACCGCCGCGCCTTGTGGGCCGCCTACCAATACCTGATCATCGGCACCATCGGCGCGTCGTTTTTCCTCATCGGCATCGGGCTGTTGTATGCCGTGACCGGCACCCTCAACATGCTGGACCTGGCGGTCCGGATCGCGGAGCTGGGCGATTCCAGAGTCGTGCTCGCCGCGCTGGTTTTCATCGTGGTCGGCATTTGCATCAAGCTGGCGTTGTTTCCGCTGCACGTCTGGCTGCCCAACGCCTACGCCTACGCGCCGTCGATCGTGACCGTGTTCGTCGCGGCGACGGCCACCAAGGTCGCCATCTATTTATTGATCCGCTTCATTTACACGGTCTTCATCGGCGGCTTCCCGGAATCGGCGCTGCCGCTGCAGATCACGTTCATCGCGCTCGGCGTGGCCGGAATTTTCATCGCTTCGCTGGTCGCCATCTACCAGACCAACGTCAAGCGCCTGTTCGCGTATTCCAGCGTCGCGCAAATCGGCTACATCATCGTCGGCCTGGGGCTGGGCACGGCCATCGGCCTGCAGGCGTCGTTGTTACACGTGTTCAACCATGCCCTGATGAAGGGCGCGTTGTTCATGGCGCTGGCCGCGGTCATGTTCCGCATCGGCGGCGTCGAGCTGCGCGACCTGGCCGGGCTCGGCAAGCGCATGCCGTGGACCATGGCGGCGATCGTAGGCGGGGGCCTGAGCCTGATCGGCGTGCCGCTGACCGTCGGTTTCATCAGCAAGTGGTACCTCGTGCTCGGTGCCATCGAAGCCGGCATGTGGCCGCTCGCCGTGCTGCTGGTGGCGGGCTCCCTGCTGGCGGTGATCTACGTCTGGCGGATCGTCGAGACCGCCTATTTCCAGCCGGCAGCGGACGGCAGTTCGGCGAGATCCGAGGCGCCGCTCAGCTTCCTGCTGCCGCTGTGGCTGCTACTGCTGGCGAACGTCTATTTCGGCATCGACACGAGTCTGACCGTCACCCTGAGCGAGTCCACCTCGGGTTACCTGTTCGGCACCGGGGTGAATAACTGATGACGCTGGAATCCTGGACACTCGTGGCGATTTGCCTGCCGTTCGCGGCGGTGGCGGGCATTCTCGCCGCGCACGCCCGGCCCAACCTGCGCGAAGCCGTATCGCTGATCGCGGGCGCGTTGCTGTTTGCCGTCGTCGCCGGGGTTCTCTACGAGCCGATCGTCGCCGGGGAAGCCATCGAAATCCACCTGTTTACCGTGGTTTCCGGCATCGACATCGCGTTTCGGCCGGAGCCCATGGGCCTGCTGTTCGCGTTGATCGCGAGCTTTTTGTGGTTCGTCACGATCGTCTACGCGATCGGTTACATGCGCGGCCACGACGAGCAGAACCAGACGCGCTTCTACGCGCTGTTCGCGGTTGCAATCGGCGCGACCATGGGCATCTGTTTCGCCGAAAACCTCGTCACGCTGTTCATCTTTTACGAGGTGCTGACGCTGTGCACCTATCCGCTGGTCACGCACGCGGGCACCGACAAGGCCCGCCAGGGCGGGCGCGTCTACCTCGGCATCCTGCTGACCACGTCGATCGCGTTTTTCCTGCTCGGCATCATCGCGACCTGGGCGGTGGCCGGCAGCCTCTCGTTTACGCCGGGCGGCTTGCTGTCGGACCAGGCGTCACCGCTGGTGCTGTCGATCATACTGGTGCTGTTCGTGCTCGGCATCGGCAAGGCCGCGGTCATGCCGTTTCACCGCTGGTTGCCGGCGGCGATGGTCGCGCCGACCCCGGTCAGCGCGCTGCTGCACGCCGTGGCGGTGGTGAAGGCCGGCGTGTTCACGCTGCTGAAAGTCTGCGTGCTGTTGTTCGGCCTGGATACGCTGCAGGCGATCCCGGTGACCGAGTGGTTGCTGTATCTCGCGGCCGCGTCGGTACTGCTGGCGGCGATCGTCGCGCTGCGCCAGGACAACCTCAAGGCGCGGCTGGCCTATTCGACCGTCAGCCAGCTTGGCTACATCAGCCTCGGCGCGCTGCTCGCGACCAGCGCCGGCGTCAACGGCAGCGCCCTGCACATCGCGATGCACGCGTTCGGCAAGATCACGCTGTTTTTCTGCGCCGGCGCGATCCTGGTCGCCGCGCACAAGACCGAGGTCAGCGAATTGCGCGGCATCGGCCGGCGCATGCCGCTGACGATGGCGGCGTTTTTCATCGGCAGCCTGTGCATCATCGGCCTGCCGCCGACCGGCGGCACCTGGAGCAAATGGACCCTGCTGGTGGGCACGCTCGAGGCCGGGCAGTGGCCGTTGATGGCGGCCCTGATGATCAGCTCGCTGCTCGCGATCGCGTACCTGATGCCGATCGCCGTGCGCGCGTTCTTTTCGCCGGACGGGCAGGGCAGTGCCACCGACTGGAACTGGGGCGAGGTCAAAGAGGCGCCGTGGCCGTCGCTGCTGGCGATGACCATCACGTCGCTGGGCTGCCTCGCGCTGTTCTTTTACCCGGAATTTTTCTACACGCCGATCACCGCCATCCTGGACTACAAGGCGATCCCATGAACCAGAACGACGAACGCCAATACTTTTTCGACAAGCCGCGCAACGTTCAGCGGGTGCTGTGGGCGCTGTATGCCGTTTGCGCCGTGTTGCTGGCGCTGGACGTGGTGCTGCAGCGCAAGGTCTATCACGCCTGGGAGTGGCTGTGGGGCTTTTACCCGCTCTACGGGTTCGTCGGCTGCGTGATCCTCGTGCTGGTCGCCAAGTGGATGCGCACCTTCCTGATGCGTTCGGAAGACTATTACCAGAAAGACGATAGCGCGTCCGCTGCTAGCGGCGCGAAGGACGGCGCGGAATGATGGAATTACCGCCTTTCGTGCTGTTTTATGTCGGCGCCTTGCTGACCGTGGTCAGCCGTGGGCACTTGCGCTCGCTGATCATGCTGGCGATACCCGTGGTCGGGCTGTACCTCTTGTGGGACACGCCGGCGGGCGCCTACGCGATGGTCGAGGTCATGGGCTTCGAGCTCGAGTTTTTCCAGGTCGACCGGCTGAGCCTGCTGTTCGGCTACCTGTTCCACATCGCCGCGCTGATCGCGATCGTCTACTCGCTGCACGTGCGCGACACGCTGCAGCAAAGCGTGAGCCTGCTCTACGCCGGCAGCGCGCTCGGCGCGGTATTCGCCGGCGACTTTTTGACCCTGTTCCTGTTCTGGGAGATGCTGGCGCTGACCTCGGTCTTTTTGATCTGGGCGCGCCGCAGCGAGCGCGCCTACACGGCCGGCCTGCGTTATTTCGCGATTCACATCACCTCGGGCCTGCTGCTGCTCGGCGGGGTCATCATCTACGGCTACGGCGCGGGCAGCCTGGCGATTACCGAAATCGGCCTGCAAGGCTGGCACGGCTGGCTCATTTTCCTGGCGTTCGGCATCAAGTGCGCGTTTCCGTTGTTCCATAACTGGCTGACCGACGCCTATCCCGAATCGACGCCGACCGGTACCGTTTTCTTAAGCGCCTTCACCACCAAGGCGGCGATCTACGCGCTGGCGCGCTGCTACCCCGGCACCGAATTGCTGATCTACATCGGCGCGACCATGACCTGTTTCCCGATTTTCTTCGCGGTGATCGAGAACGATTTGCGCCGGGTGCTGGCCTACAGCCTGATCAACCAGCTCGGCTTCATGGTCGTCGGCATCGGCATCGGCACCGCGCTCGCGATCAACGGCGCCATCGCCCACGCCTTCAACGACGTGATCTTCAAGGGTCTGCTGCTGATGTCGATGGGGGCGGTGCTGCACGTCACCGGCAAGATCAACGGTTCGGAGCTCGGCGGCCTGTACAAGACCATGCCGAAAACCACGATCCTGTGCATCGTCGGCGCGGCGTCGATTTCGGCGTTCCCGCTGTTCAGCGGCTTCGTCAGCAAGTCGATGGTCATGAGCGCCGCGCTCGACAACGACTATCACTGGGTCTGGCTGGTGCTGCTGTTCGCGTCGGCGGGCGTGTTTCACCACGCCGGCATCAAGATCCCGTACTTCGCTTTCTTCGCCCACGACTCGGGCATTCGCGCGCAGGAGCCGCCGACCAACATGCTCATCGCGATGGCGATGGCGGCCTTCCTGTGCATCGGCGTCGGGGTCTATCCGCAGGCGCTGTACCAGCTGCTGCCGTTCGACGTCGAATATACGGCCTACGATACGACCCACGTGCTGGCGCAAACGCAGCTCTTGTTCTTTTCCGCGCTGGCCTTCGTCTGGCTGAACCTGAAGGGGATGTACCCGCCTGAATTGCGTTCGACCAACCTCGACGTCGAATGGCTGTACCGCAAGCCGCTGCCGCGACTGGCGTACGCGACGCTCGACGGCGTGTTCGCCTGGCAGGGGCGATTGCGAGCCCGGGCGCTGGCGATGATCGACAAGCTGATGACCGGCCTCGTCAGCTATCACCGGGACGACGGCCTGTTCGCCCGCACCTGGTCGACCGGCCGGGTCGCGTTCTGGGTGGTTTTCGTGCTGGCCGTGTACCTGACGGCCGGCCTGTTTTGACCGGACGCATCCGGAAGATCCGGGTGCGAGTCGTGAACCAGGGGGCTTCGGGCGGTTGGGCGTGACGTGCTTGGCCTCGACCCCGGGTTGCAGTAAGATGCCGGTCTTTCTGAAGTCTCTCCTCCGGCTGGGTGGCAGAGTGGTTATGCAGCGGCCTGCAAAGCCGTGTACGCCGGTTCGATTCCGACCCCAGCCTCCAATTTTCCCGACTTTCGGAATATGGCCCGGATGGCGAAATTGGTAGACGCAAGGGACTTAAAATCCCTCGGCCGCAAGGCCGTGCCGGTTCGACTCCGGCTCCGGGCACCATTTTCTCTATTTCATCGCGCCGCGTTATTCGACCGATTCAGCGATCGCGCCCGACGCCGCGAAAGCGTCGGCGCACAGTGAAGAACGCGCCGATATCGCGCAGCGGTCGTGGCGGGATCCACTGTGCTGTTGGCGACGCAAGACAGTCGCTGACCAGCGCGGAGTCTTCGCCGCTGGCGTAATCGGCGATCGCGATGCCGAACGCCGTGCCACGGCTGACCCCCGAGCCGTTGTAACCGCCGGCGAGATAAATCCGCTCGTGCTGGCGGCCGAAGAAGTTGGTCGCGTTGCGCGAGACCCCTTCGACCCCGGACCAGCCGAATTCGAATTCGACGTGGCGCAGTTGCGGAAAGCGTCGTTCGAAGGCATCGCGGTGCACGGCTTGCCGCCGCGCGAGTGTCGCATCCTCGAGCAGCTTCTCGCCGCGGTACTCGGCGGTGTTGCGCAGGCTGATACGGCCGTCGACGGTCAGTCGCAGCGTCGCGCCGCCGCCGTGCAACGACAGCAGGCCCCAGTCGGACTCGCTGCCGAGCGACGCGCGTTCGTCGGCGGTCAGCATCCGCGTGAAACTGCCGGCGAGCGTGCTCGCGGTGATCCGGCCGCCCAGGAATCCGAGCCGGGTCGCCTCGTAATTGGTTGCGAGGATCACGCGGTCGGCGACGACCTCGCCGCCGGCAAGCCGGAGGCGCGAAAGTTCGCCGGCATCGATGTCGAGCACCGCGCTTTGCTCGTGCAGGCTCACGTTTTCGGGCAGGCTCGCTGCGAGTCCGAGTACCAGCGCCGCGGGTTGGATCAGCGCGCCGTCGACGACGCGAACGCCGGCGCGGTACCAGCCGGTACCGAGATGCGCTGCGAGCGCCTCGGCATCGAACCGTTCGTGTTCGATTTCGAAGCGCTCGAGGTAACCGGCGAAGTGTTCGCATTCGCGCAGCGCGGCGCGGTCGGCGGCGGCGTGGTAAAAACCGTCGCGGCGCCACTGGCAATCGATCCGGAAGCGCTCGACGAGCGCGTCGAGCGCGTCGAGGCCGGCGCGGTTGATGCGATTGACCCGGCGGCAGTGCGCGTACCGGTCGGCGCCGACCGCGCCGCCGAAATGGCTGGTCGCGACCGCGAATCCCGAGTTGCGGCCCGAGGCGCCCTGGCCGACCCGGCGTGCGTCGAGCAGCAGGATGTCGTCGTCGGGGTGCAGCTCGGCGAGCCGGCGCGCGGCGGCGAGCCCGGTGAAGCCGGCGCCGACGACCGCCCAGGGAACGCGGCGCGTTCCGGTGAGCACCGGGCGCTCCGGCGGCTCGACGGAGAGGAGCTCGAGCCAGCCGTGGTGATCGGTGGCGAAGTGTTTTGTCATAGGGCGAGTCTACGTCGCGTGCGACGTCGGCGAGTTTCGATTGTCAATGATACCGCTTTCGGGTCTGCGATGGCTCCTGCGGCGACGGCCGGGTGGGGCTTCAGCCGGTGCTCCACGCGCGCGGACGTTTCATGCCGGCGATCTTGCAGGTTTGCTTGACGTAGCCGTAGGGGAACAGCTCGAAAATCCGCCGTTTCGCAGCCTTCGCGTCGATGCCGGTAGCTTGCGCGAGGTGCGCCGCGGCGTGGCGGATATCCGGGGTAATCAGGTGATCGGCGTAGTAGTCGCGAACGAAGCGCAGCACGATCCAGTGTTCGTCGATCAGCTCGATATGTTCCTCGCGCGCGAATGCCTCCGCCAGGCCGGTTGTCCAGTTTTCCGGGTCGAAAAGGTAGCCCTCGTCATCGCGTTCGACATCGATTGCTTGCGTCATCGGTCATTGCCTCCTCGAGTCACTCTTCCGCTCTCGCTCCCGCACCGGCCATTGCCAGGCGGCTCACCCGGGCCGCCCGTCTATGCGTGGCTGCCAGAGTATCGGTGCGTAACAGCCCAGGAACAGGCCGAACGCGAGCGTCCACAGCGATGCCGACGATGCGATCCACAGGTTCCACGCGTCGCCATGAAAGATCGGTCCGCAGACGCGGATAGCGGCCGCGCCGCTCAGGGCCGCGTAAGCCAGCACGATTGCCGGCGGCGCGCGCAGCGGGCGGCCGGTATGTCCCAGAGCGGCGCGGCTCATGACGCCGAGAATCATCGTCGCCATCGCCCCGGTGGTCAGGGCGTGCAGCCAGGCGCTCGCGGGCAGGTTCGCGCCGAACAGCAACGCCGCCTTGAGTACCAGCGCGACGACGATCCAGGCGTAAGCAATATGCAATACCCACAACAGCGGCTCGCCCAGCGTCCGATGGCCGTGCCAGCGCGCCAGCAGCAGGCCGACAGCGAGCGCCAGGCCGAGGGCCGTCAGCGCGGCGACGCGGCCGGCCGGCGCCACCGCCTCGACCGCGAGATAGGTGACGGCGAGCAATAGCGCGAACCGATCGAGCAGCGGCCGCCGCCGGATTGCGATATCGTGACCGAGTTCCTTGAGCCGCGCCGAGGTAAACGCCGGGATCATGCGCTTGCCGAGCACGACGAGCATCAGCAGCACGACACCGAAGCCGAAATGCAGGGCGTCGATTGCCTGCTCCGGGAATGAGTGAAACCAGATATTCGCGCCGAACAGGGCCGTCAGCGCGGCGACGAACATCAGGTTGCGCCGGTTGCCCGAGCGCAACAGCGCCGGCAGCAACGTCAACGCCAGCGCCGGCAGAAAGGCGAGATCGATTGCCGCGACGATGGTTGCTGGCAGCGGTGTCGGTACGGCCAGCAGGACCCGGCCGGCACACCAGAGCAGCACCAGCAGTATCAGCGGTTTGCCGGCATAGCCGCGGCGCCCGGTCCAGCTCGGTACCGCGGTCAGCAGGAATCCGGCGATCGCCGCGGCGACGAATCCATAGAGCATTTCGTGCGCATGCCAGACAAGCGGGGGCAGGGCGAGCGGCAGCTCGAGCCGGGCCGTTGCGAGTAACGCCCAAATCGGGATAGCGAGTACCGCGTGGATGGCGGCGAGCAGGAAAAAGGGGCGGAATCCATAGTCGAACAGCGCGAAGCCCGATGCTTCGCACCGCTTGCCGGCAGACGTGGCGGCGATCGGTGAGGCTTGTGGCAGCTGCGGGTTCAAGTCGGATCGGGCGATGGGCCGGAAAATCGGTGCAGATGCTAAAGAATACTATCGGTTTTTATTTTAAACAAGTATTTAAAATACATGTAAATTAAACTTAATTATAGTTAATTACTTTAAGTATTTGTTTTAAATATAAATTATTTAATTAAATAAATCTTTTACGATTCTATGTAAATATATGTTTAAATAACCTTCCCCAAGAAGAGGTCCTCGACATGCGCTTGACGAAGCACACCGATTACGCGCTCCGAATCCTGATTTACCTGGGTCTGCGTGATGGCGAACTGATCCGCCTGGCCGACGTCGCCGCGAGTTACTCGATTTCGCACAACCACCTGATGAAGATCGCGCAACGCCTCGGTGCTCTCGGCTACATTGACACGGTACAGGGGCGGGGCGGCGGTATTACGCTGGCGCGGGCCCCGGCAACCATCGGCGTCGGCGATGTCGTGCGCGACTTCGAAGACGATCTCGCCCTGGTCGAATGTTTCGAGCCGGACGGCGCCTGCCGTATCGAGGGCAGCTGCGTGCTGCGCCACGCGCTCGACGACGCGCTGCGCGCTTTTCTCGCGACGCTCGACCGCTACACGCTGGCCGATCTGCTGGCGCCGGGCCAGCGCCTCTCCCGATTTCTAGGTCTCGATTCGACTTCGTCCGCGCGCACCACCCGGGCCGCGACGCCCGCAGGCTAAAATCCGCGCTGCCGCAACGGCTCGGCCCGCCGAGGATTCGGGGTCACGACGGCGGCCGTTTCATGCCGGCGACGCGGAACGCCTGTTGCTTGTAGCCGCCAGGAAAGATTTCGAAAATACGCTCGCGCGCGTCGTCGGCATCGGTGCCGGCGAGCAGCGCGAAATGCGCGGCCGCCTCGCGCACGTCGGGCGGCGCGCGATGCTCGGCGTAGTGCTCGCGCACGAACAGCAGCACGATCCAGTGCTCCTCGCGCAGCGCCAGCGATTCGTCGCCGGCCAGCGCGTCGGCGAGTTCGGGCGTCCAGGTTTCGGGGTCGAGCAGGTAGCCGTGCGCGTCGCGCTCGACGCCGGGACTAATCGCCATCGTGGCGCTCGCGGCTGTCGGCCGGCGCCGCCGCGCGATCGCGCAATCCGTAATCGCGTCGGATCTCGGCCACGCGCAGGCGGTAATCGGCGAAGATCGCGTCGCGCCCGGCGCGCTGCGCGTCCCGATGCTGCTCGACGTTGCGCCATTCGGCGAGCGCATCCTCGTCGCGCCAGAACGACAGCGAGACGAAATGCCCCGGGCGAGTCAGGCTCTCGAAGCGCTCGATGCCGAGAAAACCGTCGATTTTCTCGACCTCCGATCGCAGCGCGGCGGCCAGGTCGAGGTAATCCTGTTTGCGCTCGGGATGCGGTTCGAATTCGAAGATGACTGCAAGCATTGGCGTTGCCTCCGCGATTCAGGGTCGTGACGTGTCGTCGCCGGTCGCCGGCGCGGCGCGGTAAAATTCCGGCCAGTGTTCCCTGACGACCGGACTGTCCTCGGCATAGGAGTGGCAGGAGTTCAGGAATACCCGCGCATTACCTTTGCGGTTGCCCTTGCCGCGGCGAATCTTTTCGCTGGCGACGGTTTGCACCGCCGTGGTCGCGATCGGGCCGAGCAGTTCGGTCAGGTGCGTGCAGCCGCGATTGGCGCCCATGGCTTCTTTCGATCGCTGCGTCCAGCCGGGACGAATTTTCAGGCCGACCAGGTTTTGCGCGACCGGCGTCACGCACTGGCAGTAGTGGTACGGCGACGCATCGATCACGGCCTCGACGGCGACGACCTCGAGGCCGAGATTGACGGTCAGCCGGATCGACATGTCGTGCAGCGGCTCGTCGGCCTCGATCCAGCCGCCGCGGTCGCGGTTGCGGAAGCGGTAAGGCTTGGTATCGACGATCCGCCCCTCGATATCGAGCAGGTCGTCGTCGCGCTGGTAACCGCGGCAGGTGACGACGCGGGTGTGCGCGAGCTCGCGGTTTTCGGGATTGCTCAGGGGCACGCTTACTCTCCGGCTTTGACTCGATGGACAGGCCCTGACATTATCACGCGCGGTTCCGGGGGAACACCCGTCGGGGAGTCAGGATTAATGTTTTCGAGGCTTAGCGATCGCGGCAAGGGGATCTCGATGGCGCTGATCGGCGTGTTCGTGCTTAGCCCCGACAGCCTGATGATCCGGCTCGCCGCGCTCGACGATTTCACGCTGCTGTTCTACCGCGGCCTGTTCCCGGTACTGGCGATCGGCCTGTTGCTGGCAATCTGGTATCGCCGCCGTTTCGTCCCGGCGCTGCTCGCGATCGGCTGGGCCGGAATGGTCAACGGCGCATTCTTCGCCGCCGTCAACATCACCTTCATCGGCGCGATCCAGCGCACCTCGGTCGCCAACACGCTGCTGTTCCTGTCGTCGGCGCCGATCTTCGCCGCGCTGCTGTCGCTCATCGTGCTGCGCGAGAACCAGCGGCCGACGACCTGGCTGATCATCGGCCTGTCGCTCGCGAGCATTTTCATCATCGGCTACGGCAGTTACGGCAGCGCCAGCCTCGTCGGCGACTTGCTCGCGCTCGGCTGCGCGGTCTTCACCGCCTGCAGCGCGGTGCTGGTGCGCTACCGCAAGGACATCGACCTGGTGCCGTCGGTCGTGCTCGGCAGCCTGTTCACGGCGATCTACGCGCTCGCGCAAGGGCCGCAGCTCGCGATCGAGCCGGCGCAGTTCGTCTACGTCGGCGTCATCGGCTTCGTGCTGGTGCCGTTCGCGTTCATCATCCTGACGATCGCGCCGCGCTACGCCAATTCGGCCGAGGTCCAGCTGGTCTACCTGCTCGAGAGCATTCTCGGGCCGCTGTGGGTCTGGCTCGTGATCAGCGAGACGCCGTCGGTCAACACGCTGATCGGCGGCGCGATGC
>JAHEKJ010000006.1 GCA_024638385.1 Gammaproteobacteria bacterium
TGATGACCGCGGCGAAATCGTAGATGTCCGAGTCCGGATCGTCCATCAGCTTGCGCACCTTGAGGTAGACCTCGGGCAGCGAGGTCAGGTCGGTGATTTCCTTGAGGCGTTGCTCGATTTCGGCGTCGGGCATTGCGCGGGCTTCCGTTCGGCGGACAGTTCCCGGGTTATCGGCCGCAAACGCGCAAAGTTGAGCCGCGGACACGGTCGATCGTCACGCTCGACCAGGAGCCCGGGGCATAAAAAAGATGCGCCGAAACGCGCCGATGCCGGGTCCGCTCCCCGGTCGAAGTCGACTGGCGCCCGCCTGTCGATTGGAGAGCGAGGAGTGGGGTATCCGGGTGGTGCAGGTCGAGCTAGCCACCCGGGTATCGTAAAACCTGCGAACCGGCCGCGCTTCAAGCAGCGCGGCCGGTTTTTCGGCTCAAGCGGCGCCTAGTCGATATTCCAGGTCAGCTGGGCGCTGAGAATGACCACGTCGGCTTCGTACTCGCCGGTCAGCGTGTGATTGATAGTCGACACCGACGATTCGAACTCGTTGTCGATGTCGGCATCCTTGATGTCGATGTAAGTCAGGCCCGCGTCGATCGAAAACGTGTTGTCGACCGTGTAGCCGAGTCCGACCGAATACCAGGTGCGGTCGCTGCCCGGCAGCCGCGGCGTGCGCCGCTCCTCGTTCGGCACCGGCGATTCGTCGAGCGCGATGCCGGCGCGCAGGATCATCTTGTCCGAATACTGGTAGTCGAAACCCAACGAATAGCGCACGCTGTCATTCCAGTCCTCGGTCGTGACCGAGTCCGGTTGCGACGGGTTGTCGTACTCGATGCGCAACTCGTCGAAAGACTCCCAGCCGGTCCAGGTGACGTCGGCGAGCCACGTGAACTTGTCGACCTCGTGCGCGACGCTGACCGAGAAACTGGCCGGCAGCGTGACCTCTGCCTCTATATCGGTATCTTCGAACAGCATGGCCCCCGGAAGAAATAAATCGAGGGCGGCGTTACTGGGAACCGTGAAATCCGCTTCGCCCTCGACTTCGATGTCGATCTCCGACCGGTAGGCGACACCGATCCGCGTCTGGTCGCTGACCTCGAACATCAGGCCGAAGTTGAATCCGAGACCCACGTCGTCGAAATTGTCGCCGTCGAGTTCGGCGGCGCCGTCGACGGCCTGTGGATCGGCGCCGGCGCCGACACACTGTGCGATACCTCCGTTAAACTCGAAATTCAGCGCATAACACAGCGAGCCGAAATCCACCGCGCTGGTCAGGTCGACCTTGGCCAGCATGACGTTCAATCCGCCGCCGATCGAAACCTTGTCGTTGACCCGATAACCCAGGCTCGGATTGAAATTGACGGTTTTCAGATCGGACAGGATCGCGTGATAGCGACCGACCCACTCGTCGTCGTACTCGATCGCGAGCCCGAACGGCGAATTGACGCCGACGCCGAAGGTCGTCCTGTCGTCGAGCGGCCTGGCCCAGTAAAAATTCGGCACGAACGCGCTCTGCCCGCCGTCGTCGTCGTCGCCGTTCAACGGGCCGGCGGCACCGAAACTTCCCAGACTCGCGGCCAGCGCCGAACCGTCGTTGTCGAAATCGGAACTCGGGTCGATGTAATGC
Organism: Gammaproteobacteria bacterium; assembly: GCA_024638385.1. Classification (GTDB taxonomy): domain Bacteria; phylum Pseudomonadota; class Gammaproteobacteria. The sequence continues at coordinate 1,619 of JAHEKJ010000006.1, forward strand.
GCGGCGAAGACCAGCTGCTCGCCGTCGAGTTGCGTCAATCCGGCCGGGTTGAAGAAGATCGTCGATGCGTTCTCGGTATGCGCGGCGGCACCGGCATAGGCGTTGCCCTGGCCGGTCGCGTTGACCTCGATCAGCGCGAAACCCGCGCCGAAAGCCGAGCCCGAGGAGCCGAGAAAGAGTAATGACGCACCGAGCAAGCGGCGCGCCGAGGTTTGTGAGATCATCTTTTGAAGCCCCCCGTTATTATGATAAGTTGCAAAATAATACTCTTAGGTCCGGCAAAATCAAACTGTAAATATGCGTTCACCAACCTACATCGACGACAGCCCGATCCACGGCCAGGGTCTGTTCGCCGCGGAACCGATCGCAAGCGGCTCGGTCATCGGCTTCCTCGAGGGCAGGCCCAGTAGCGAGGACGGTCACTACGTGCTGTGGATCGGCCCGGCCGAGGGGATCGAGGTCCTGTGCGATCTGCGCTTCATCAATCATTCCGACGACCCCAACGCGTGCTACTACGACGACCTCAGCGTGGTCGCGCTGCGCGACATCGCCGCCGGCGAGGAAATCACGCACGATTACGGTTGCGCCGACTGGTGCTGAGCGAATCAACTCGCCTATAATGCCGCGCACGAACAACCACCGGGCCGGCCGCCGATGAATTCCGCCGAAGTCGCCAAGAGCAACATGATCCTGCAGCAGATTCGCCCGTGGGAAGTGCTCGACGGCCGCGTGCTCGAGACCCTCGCCGCGCTCGACCGCGTCGATTTCGTCGCCGATGCCTACAAGGGCCTGGCCTACGCGGACTGCCAGATCCCGGTCGCCGGCGGCGCGCGCATGCTGCCGCCGACGATCGAGGGCCGCATGCTGCAGGCGCTCGCGCTCGAAGCCGACGACGAGGTGCTCGAGGTCGGCTGCGCCGGCGGTTACCTGAGCGCCTGCCTCGCCCGGCTCGCGGGCCGGGTCACGGTCATCGATTGCAGCGCCGAACGGCTCGATTTCGCGCGCCGGAACCTGGCCGCCGCCGGCATCGACGCCGTCGAACTCCGTGAGCTCGCGCCGGCTGCGATCGACGCAAACGCCACCTACGACGCGATTGCGGTAACCGGTTCGTGCGCCACGGTGCCGGACAATTTCCGCCGCGCGCTCAAACCCGGCGGCCGCCTGTTCGTCGTGGCCGGCCAGTCGCCGGTCATGGAAGCCTTGCTGATCACCCGCATCGGCGACGACGCCTGGAGCACGCAGTCGTTGTTCGAAACCGACCTGCCGCGACTCGCGGGTTGAGCCGCGCGACAGATGCGACGCATCAGCGCGCGTGAGCTTGCGACCCTGCTCGAGGATGCCGCGCCGCGCCTGATCGACGTGCGCGAACCCTGGGAGTTCGAAGTCTGCCACATTCCCGGCAGCGTCAATGTCCCGATGGGGGAAGTGCCCGGCGAGCTCGCGCAGTTCGAGCACGAGGGCGATACCGTCGTCATCTGTCATCACGGCATTCGCAGCGCCAACGTCATTCGCTTTCTCGAGCAGCAGGGCGTCGACTCGCTGCTCAATCTCGACGGCGGCGTCGACGCCTGGGCGCGCGACGTCGACCCGGCGATGCCCGTGTATTAATCGAATTTCACTTTCTTTATAATCCGCGCAACATCTAGAAGGAACCAGCGATGCGACATTTTCTGACCCGAGCCGTGCCCGCGTTCTTCCTGCTGTTGTGCTCGCCGGCGCCGGCCGAGGACCTGGTCACGATTTACCGTCTCGCGCTCGAGCAGGATGCCGAGCTCATGATCGCCGAGGCCGATTACCGCTCCGCCCTCGCCGCCCTGCCGATCGTCAAATCGGGACGCCTGCCGCAAATCTCGCTGAGTGCCGACACCAGCCGCCGCGAGTCCGACAATTCCGAGACCGGCGACGATACTTTCGACTCGACCAGCTACACCCTGAGCCTGACGCAGGCGCTCTACGATACCGATCTCAGCGCCGACATCGACGCCGCCGAGGCTTCTACCGAGGCCGAACGCGCGCGCTTCGAAGCCGCGCGGCAAAACCTCGCGCTGCGCGTGGCCGAAACCTACTTCGACATCCTCGCCGCGCAGGACAACGTCGACTTCGCCTACGCCGAGCGCACCGCGATCGCGCGCCAGCTCGAACAGGCGCAAAAACGTTTCGAGGTCGGCCTGATCGCGATCACCGACGTGCACGAGGCGCAGGCGCGCTTCGACAGCGCCGAGGCGCAGGCGATCCTCGCCGAGAACCTGCTGGAGAACGCTTTCCAGGCGCTCGCCGTGATCACCGGCGATGCCGGCATCCGCGAGCTGGCCAAGCTCGGCGAGAATCTACTCCTGGTCGTGCCCGATCCGGCCGATGCCGGCGCCTGGGTCGAGTTCGCGCTCGACAATAACCGCGAACTCGCCGCCGCGCGCGAGAATCTGAACGCCGCCCGTTTCGCCCGGCGCAAGGCCGATCGCGGCCGCTACCCGACGGTCGACCTGGTCGCGAGCTATTCCGACCAGGACACCGAAAACAACTTCCAGGGCGAATTCCAGCAGGAAGATCTCAGCGTCGGCATCGAGTTGCAGATTCCGCTCTACACCGGCGGCCGCATCGGCTCCGAGCAGGCGCAGGCCGAGGCCGAGCTGCAATCGGCGCGTAACGCGACGCTGCTGCAGACGCGGCTCGCGTCGCAACAGGCGCGCATTTCCTACCTCGACGTCGTTTCCGGAATCAGCCAGGTCAAGGCGCTCAAGCAGGCGCTGGAATCGAGCAACATCGCGCTCGAGGCGACGCAGGCGGGCTTCGAGGTCGGCACGCGCACCTCGGTCGACGTGCTCGTTTCGCTGCGCGAAACCTACCTCGCGCAGCGCGACTACGCCAGCGCGCGTTACGATTACCTGGTCAACACGCTGCGCCTGAAACAGGCCGCGGGCCTGCTCGAAGCCGGCGACCTCGCGCAGATCAATCGCTTCCTGGTCGCGCAATAATCGATGGGCAAGCACAGGTCGGTCGAGTTCCGGGCCGGCGACTACCTGTCTCCACGCTACTGGCCGATGTGGTGTATTCTCGCCGTGCTGCGGCTGGTCGCGCTGCTGCCGTTTCGCGCGGCGTTGGCGGTCGGCGGCGGCATCGGCCGAATCCTTTTCCGGCTTAGCGGTCGACGCCAGCGCATCATCGACCTCAACCTCGCGCGCTGTTTTCCGGAAAAATCCGATGTCGAGCGCGAGCGCATCAAGCGCGCCTGCTACCGCAACATCGGCATCTCGTTGATCGAGATGGCGATTTGCTGGTGGTGGCCGGCCGAGCGCCTGCGCGCGCTGGTCGAGGTGCGCGGCCGGGAGCACGTCGACACGTTGCGCGCCGAGGGTCGCGGCGTGATCCTGCTGACCGGGCACTTCACCAGCCTCGAAATCGGCGGCCGCCTGCTGGCGCTGTTCATGCCGCTGCAGGTCATGTACCGGACCCAGCGCAACGAGCTGTTCGACAGCTTTCTTTACACGCGCCGCAGTTCCTACTTCGTCAACACCGTTTCGCGCAAGAACACGCGGCAACTGATCAAGGGCATCCGCGACGGCGTGCCGACCTGGTATGCGCCGGACCAGGATTTCGCGCGCGAGCGCAACGTGTTCGCGCCGTTCATGGGCATCGCGACGGCGACGATTACCGCGTGCTCACGCCTGGCGCAGTCGTCGGGCGCGGCGATGCTGCCTTTCTACCCGGAACGCAAGGCCGACGGCAGCGGTTACATCCTGCACATCGAGCCGCCGCTGGCCGATTTTCCGAGCGGCGACGACCTCGCCGACGCCACCGCGATCAACCGGTCGATCGAGAAGTTTGCGCGCCAGCAGCCGGAAAACTACATGTGGATACACCAGCGCTTCAAGACCCGCCCTCCCGGGGAACCGCCGTTCTATGCCTGACCCCGGCGAGCCAGCGCCGCGTCCGCCGCCGCCGGCCTATCGCCTGCTGAGCCTGCCGCTGGCGCTGTTCTGGATCGCGCATGCGTTGCGTCACGGACGGCGCCATCGCCTGCCCGAATACCTGCGCCTGCGGCTGGCCGCGCCGGGCCCGGTTTCGCACGACGCGCCCGTGTGGATTCATGCCGCGTCGGTCGGCGAGGTCAACGCCGTCGCACCGCTGGTGCGCGCGCTCGACGCGCGCGGCGAGCCACTGCTGGTGACCAGTTTCACCGCGACCGGCTACCGCGCGATCGAGCGGCAATTCGGCGATACGGTCGCGCGCGGCGTCATCCCACTCGACTTCGCGCCGTTCGCGCGCCGCTTCGTCGCGCGCCGCAAACCGCGCCTCGGCCTGATCATGGAAACCGAACTCTGGCCGGAACTGCTGTACGCCGCGGCCCGGGCTCGGGTGCCGCTGCTGATGGTCAACGCGCGGCTCTCGCCCCGCTCGACGACACGCGGCCGGCGCGTGCGCGCGTGGCTTAAGGCGACGCTCGGCTATTTCACGCGCATTCTGGCGCGCGGCGAGCGCGATCGCGACGCGCTGATCCGGCTCGGCGCGCGCGCCGAGGATGTCGTCGTAGCCGGCAACCTGAAGACCCTGCCGGATCCCGCGAGCCGCCCCCGGCGCCTCGTCGAGCGGGATTACCTGTTGTTCGCGTCGAGCCACGAAAGCGAGGAATCCCGCTGGCTGAAGATCCGCCCGCCGGCGCTCGCCGGCCAACTCGTGGTGATCGCGCCGCGGCATCCCGAGCGCGGCGCGGTGATCGAGCGCGAACTCGCCGCGCTCGGCCTGCGCATCGCGTTGCGCAGCCGCGGCGACCCGCTGGAGGCCGACACCGACGTCTACGTCGCCGATACGCTCGGCGAACTCGAATCGTTGATGGCTTTTGCCCGCGTCGTCGTCATGGGCGGCTCATTCGACCAGACCGGGGGACACAACCTGATCGAGCCGGCGCGGCTGGGCTGCGCGACGATTACCGGCCCGTCGGACGCCAACATTCGTGACGATATTCGCCTGCTCGGCGACGGCGTGATCCAGGTCGGCGATCTCGCCCAATGCTGGCGCGTCGTCGGTGAACTGCTGGCCGATCCCGAGCATGCCGCCGCGCTCGGTAGCATCGCTCAAACGCGTCTCGCGGCGCAGCCGGACGTCCTCGCGCGCTACCTCGAACTGATCGAGCCGTGGCTCGCGCGCGGCGCTCAGGATTCGTAACCGTCCATCAGGGCTTGCCAGTCGTCGTCGCTGTATTTGAGATTGCGCGTCTGCCCGCGCTTCTGCAGCGAGCGCTGGAATCGATACAACGGCCTCCATTGCCAGTCGTCCAGTCGCGGCATCACGCGCGCCTTGTCGAAATCGATCAGGTGAAACCGCTGGCGCGAATCGATCAGCACGTTGTCGGAATTCAGGTCGGAATGGCGGATGCCGACGGCCTGCATTTGCCGGAACAGCGCGCCGAGCCGGCGCCAGTCCCTCGGCGACAGCTTTTCCCGCTCGAGCCGTTGCGTCAGGGTTTCGGTGTCGGCGAGGTAGGCCGTCATCAACGCCGCGCGGTACCACGGGCCGTCGCGGCAAACGCAGGCGCCGAGTGGGCGCGGCACCGGCAACCCGCTGGCGAGGGCGCGTTCGAGCACGTCCCATTCGCGCCACGGACGGGTCCGCTGCTTGCCGAGCCAGAGGTAGCGGTCATCGAGTAAACGACTCGCCCAGCCGCCGCGGTAGTAACGCCGCAGCACGGCGTCGCCGTCGGCAAGCGCGATGCGCACGCTGCCCCCGCGGCCGCCGGCAATCGCGACAAAGCCGGGCCGGTCGCGCCAGTAATCGATGTCGAAATGCTCGGCGCGCAGCGCCTCCGCGGCATCCGGCCGCTGCCGGACGTGGCAGCGCGAGGATTCAGCCACGCGCCGGCAGCGCAGCGGCGTCGAACTCGACCAGCCGCGCCGGGCGGTCGGCGCGGCCGAGCAGCGCGCCGCCGTCGGGCGACACGGCGGCGACGGCGACCGTCGTGATTCGCGCCGCGGCGAGCGACGGATCGACCACGCGGATCCGGTGGTAGTGCGGGGTATACCCGACCCAGGTGGATTGCTCGCCGTCGACCGGCTGTTCCCAGAGTACCTCGACGCGGCGGCCGACGTGGCGCTCGAGTTCGCGCTGCCTGAGGTCGCGCGCGAGCGCGTGCATCTCGCGGCAGCGGGCCTTGCGGGTAGCGCCGTCGACCGGGTCGGGCAGCCGCGCGGCCCTGGTGCCGGCGCGCGCCGAAAACGGGAACACGTGCATGTCGCCGAAACCGATACGCTCGACAAAAGCCAGCGTCGCCTGCCACTCCGCGTCGGTCTCGCCGGGAAAGCCGACGATCAGGTCGGTGGTGACGTTGAAACCGTCGACCGCGCCGCGCAGGCGCTCGACCAGGCGTTCGTAATCGGCGGTCTTGCAGCGCCGGGCCATGCGCCGCAGCACCGAGTCGCAACCGCTTTGCAGCGGCAGGTGCATGTGCGGCATCAGGCGTCGGTCGCTGAACAGGTCGATGAACCCGTCCGGAATGTCCCACGGCTCGACCGACGCGAGACGAATGCGCGGAATCGTCGTGCGCGCGAGAATTTCGCCGAGCAGCGCAGACAGGCTCGAACCCGTGTCGCTGCCGTAGCCGCCGACGTGAACCCCGGTCAGCGCGACCTCGTCGACGCCACCCGCGTGCAGCCGGTTGATCTCGTCGACGATCTCGGCTTCGCCGCGGCTGCGTTCGTCGCCGCGCGCCAGCGTCACGATGCAATAGGTGCAACGGTAGCGGCAACCGTCCTGGATCTTGACGAAGCCGCGATGGCGGCCGCGCAGCAGCAACGCGTTCGGGTCGTCGAGGGCCGCTTGCCGCGGTGTCGCCGCGGCGCGCCGCGCCAGCGCCGGAAGTTCGAGCGTTTGCGCGACCAGGCCGTCCTTGTCGCGATTGTCGACCACCAGATCGACGCCGAGGCCATCGCGCACGGTGTCCGGGTCGAGGCTCGCGTGGCAACCCGTGACCACGAGGCTGGCCCGCGGGTTCGCCCGCCTGAGTCGCCGGATCTGGCGACGCGACTTGCGTTCGGCCGCGCCGGTGACGGCGCAGGAGTTGAAAACGACGACGTCGGCCTCGTCGGCATCGGTCGTGAGCCGATGCCCGCGCTCGACGAAATCGTTGGCCCAGGATTCGAGCTCGGCTTCGTTGAGCCGGCATCCCAGGGCCTGGAAATGAACTAGCACTCTGCCTACCCGCGAAATGCAAAGTCCCGAATTCTAGCAAGAAACGCGGTCGCGCATGCACTTTCCCGTACCGGTAACCGGCGGCCGTACCGCATCTCCCGAAAGAACCCTCGCTCGTGCAAACCCCGCTCGAAGTGAGGGGGGTTTGCACGAACCGGGTTTCGAGCATGAGATGAGGTCTTGCCGCCGGTAACCGGTACGGGAGGATGCAAGCGCGGAAATGCGGCGCCAGAGTTCGCAAATGGTCCGGAATAATCAGCGGACGCGCGCGTTGGCCTTGTCGGTGTAACCGCGGTTGTCGAGCCAGGTAATCGTGATCAGGTCGCCCCTGCGGCCCGGGATTTCGAGCGCGAGGTAGGGATTGCGCGAGACCGACCTGCCCCAGTAGGCCTGCATGACGGTCCGGCCGTTGTGGCTGACGACGAGCTCGCGAATATAGTGCGGCGGAATCTTCCTGCCGGTCTTCTTGATCTTGCGCTGTCCGGTCTCCATCGGATGCATGACGACGCTCCTGATCCTGACCTGACCGTCGACCTCGTGCGCGCGAATCTTGATCGAGTCGGCCACGGGTCAGGTCTCGCAGCCCTTGCCGCCGACGCTGACCGCCTGCCGCCGGCTGTAGAGCTTGCCGTCGGCCTTGACCACGACCAGCACGTCGCCGCTGCCCGCCATGCGCACGCGCGTCGTGACGTAGGCCTGCGGCGTGTGCAATCGATAATGCGCCGCCAGTGGCGACGGGTTGGCGGCGACGACGATCGATATGGATTCGGTGTTGGCGAATCCGGAGCGGATGCGCACCGGCACGAGATCCGGATGACTGGCGATCGACGGCATTTCGATGACGATCTCGTCGCTCTCGGCGATATCGGCCGTGCCGACGGTCTCGCGCAGCGCGTCGGCGATCTTCTTCGCCTTGAAGGCTTTCTTCGGGTAGGCCGCCAGCACGCGACCCGGGATGACGCCGGCGGCCGCCGCGAGCGGTAACAAACTGGCTTGTAACAGAGTCCTGCGTTGCATACCGTTTGCCCGCCGCGCGGGCTCGTGATTTCGATCGACCGGGTTATCGGCGCGCCGCGGCAAAGCTTGAGCCGCGGCCGCCGCCGGCTCACTCGGCGAGCAGTAGCAGGCGTTTTTCCCGCGCTTTCGATTCGGTCGCGAGATCGGCCTTGCCCGAGGCGAGAATCTGGTCGTAGAGTTTGACCGCCTGTTTCCGGTTGCCCGCAAGCCGGTGAAACTCGGCCTCGGCCATCAGGCGCAGCGCCGGGCGCCCGAGCGCGGCGTAGATTTCGGCGAGTTCGAAGTAGACTTCCCGGGTCTCGGGATGCTCGTTTTCGAGTCGGCGTGCGAGTAGCAACGCCGAGCGGTTGCGGCCCTCGAGTTTCAGCAATCGCAGCAGCCGCATCGACAGCACGTAGTCGCCGGGAAAGATATCGAGCAGGCGCCGGTAGATGAGCTCGGCCTCGGCCTCGCGCTTTAGCAGCTCGAGATTTTCGGCGTAAGCGATGCTGTACCAGATATTCTCGCTGTCGCGTTCGTACAGCGCCGCGAGCAGGCCGTCGGCGCGCTCGTGTTCGCCCGCCTTGATCGACGCCAGCGCGCGCAGGTACTCGCTGCCCTGGGTCGGCAGATGATCGCTCGACACATATTCGAGAAAGTCCCGGAACAGCGGATAGTGATCCACCTGGTCGACCCGCGTCTTTACCGGACCGACCCGGGCGCTGGCTTCGGCAATCCGGTTGGTGTTGATCGGGTGGGTTCGCAAATACTCGATGTTGCCGATCCCGGAGCTGCCGGTCAGTCCCGCCATGATGCCGAAAAACTCGACCATGCCGTTGGCGTCGAAGCGCGCGGCGTGCATCAGTTCGACGCCGAGCCGGTCGGCTTCGTATTCGTTTTCGCGGGTGTAGTTGACCATCGCCTGCTGGCCGCCCGCGGCGCTGCCGTAGAGCACCGCCGCGCCGACCTGCGAATCGACGCCGCCGAGCAGCAGTCCGGCGATCATGCCGACGATCGCCGCGTTGCTGACCGATTGTCCCTTGCGCATCAGATCGAGCCCGTGACGCATGCGCACGTGGGCGATTTCGTGCGCCAGGACCGACGCCAGCTGATGCTGCGTCTGAGCGGCTCGAATGAGCCCGCGATTGATGCCGATATACCCGCCGGGCAGCGCAAACGCGTTGATCGAGTCGTCGCGCACGATGAAGAAGCGGTACTCGCGCACCGGGTTATCGAGCCCCGCGACCAGGCGAATGCCGAGATCGTTGAGGTAGCGGTCGAGCAGCGGATGGGTCTCGACGAGGCCGCGTTCGAGCAGGCGCTCGTAGACCGACCGGCCGAGCTTGCGCTCTTCCCCGATGTTCAGCAGCGAGTGTTCGCCGAGCTCGGGCAGCGCCGAGTTGGCGCCGCTGCCGGCGGCCGCCCCGAGCAGCAACAAGCCCGCGCCGAGCAGGACTGCCGGCCGGAGCGCTCGCAATCGGTGGATTCGCAACATGTGACCTGGTTCGATTGGATTCGGGGCTATACTAGAATACTATCGACCCGGGCGTACAGTAATCGTTCCGCAAGCCTAAAAAGATGCCGCGAATCAAAGAAATCAGCGTCTCCGACCTGCGCCGGATGCTGCGCGACGAAAATCAGTTCGATCTCGTCGATATCCGCACGCCGGCGGAAATCGAGCGCGGCGTGTTGCCCAACGCCAAAACCCTGGCCATGCACCTGGTACCGCTGAATCTGAAATACTTTTCCGAATCGCCACGGCAAATCGTGATTTACTGCCGCACCGGCAGCCGCTCGGCGCAGGTTTGTCGCTTCCTCAACCAGCAGGGCATCAACAACGTCATCAGCCTGCGCGGCGGTATCGTCAAATGGGCCTCGGGGGGCCACCCGCTACAGCCCCGGGCCGCCGCCAGGATCGGCTGACGACGGGCTTGCGTTTTGCCAGGCCGTGACATATAAAGGCGACCTCTGGCGCGATCCGCATGCTGACATCAGGGGACTGGCGATGGCCGAATTCGACCGTGAACTGGACGCCTCCGGGCTGAACTGCCCGCTACCGATTCTGCGTGCCAAGAAAGCCCTCGGCGACATGGAGGGCGGGCAGACGCTCAAGGTGATTTCGACCGATCCCGGGTCGGTCAAGGACTTCGAGGCTTTCTGCAAGCAGACCAACAATCCGCTGCTGTCATCCGGCGAAGAGGGTGGCAAGTTCGTCTTCCTGCTCCGAAAGTCTTAAAGCGCGGTCGCGCGGCGTCGCCGATACGCGCGCCGGACGGTCCGCCCGTCGCGGCCGTTCGGCGTCAATGCCCGCAATTCGCGGGGATTTTTTCGATTTTACCGAGATAATCACGACTTTTAGTGGTGCATTTGGCATATATCCATAATAGAATTTTGGGTTTGGCGTCGGTAATCGAAAGAACTTTTCGTGAAATAGAGGTTTAGCGTGGAATTATCGGGATCTGAAATCATCATCCAGTTCTTGAAGGACGAAGGTGTCGAGTACATCTTCGGCTACCCGGGCGGCGCGGTGTTGCACATTTACGACGCGCTGCAAAAGCAGGACGGCGTCAAGCATATTCTCGTGCGCCACGAGCAGGGTGCCACGCACGCCGCCGACGGCTATTCGCGCGCAACCGGCAAACCGGGCGTTTGCCTCGTCACCTCGGGGCCCGGCGCGACCAACGCGGTGACCGGCATCGCCACGGCCTACATGGATTCGGTTCCGCTGGTGGTACTGACCGGCCAGGTGCCAAGCCACGCGATCGGCAGCGACGCGTTCCAGGAAGTCGACGCGGTCGGCGTGACCCGCGCCTGCGTCAAGCACAACTTCCTCGTCAAGGATCTGAACAAGCTCGCCGAGACCCTGAAGAAGGCGTTTTACGTCGCCACGACCGGCCGCCCCGGCCCGGTCGTTGTCGACATTCCGAAGGACATCACGGCGCCGCACATCAAGATCCCCTACGAGTATCCGGCCAGGCTCGAGATGCGCTCGTACAACCCGAACTTCCGCGGCCATCCACGCCAGATCAAACGCGCGGTCGAGCTGATGCTGTCGGCCAAGCGGCCGATGGTCTACACCGGCGGCGGCGTCATCATGAGCGACGCCAGCGACGAGCTGCGCCAGTTCGTGCGCAAGCTCGGCTTTCCGATCACGCAGACGCTGATGGGGCTCGGCGCCTACCCAGGTACCGACCCGCAGTTCATCGGCATGCTCGGCATGCACGGTACTTACGAGGCCAACATGGCGATGCACGAATGCGACGTGCTGATCTGCATCGGCGCGCGCTTCGACGACCGCATCACCGGCGTCACCAGCAAGTTCGCGCCCTACGCGCAAATCATCCACGTCGACATCGATCCGTCGTCGATCTCGAAAACGATCAACGCCGACATCCCGATCGTCGGCGGCGCCAGGCAGGTGCTGACCGAAATGCTGCGGGTCATCGACAAGTCCGAACTCGAGGTCGACCAGGCCGCGCTCGAGACCTGGTGGCAGCGGATCAAGAGCTGGCAGGCGCAGGAAAGCTTCGCCTATGAAAAGAAAAAGGACCTGATCCAGCCGCAGCAGGTCATCGAAGAGCTCTACCAGGTCACCAACGGCGACGCCTACATCACGTCGGACGTCGGCCAGCACCAGATGTACGCGGCGCAGTTCTACCACTTCGACGAGCCGCGGCGCTGGATCAACTCCGGCGGCCTCGGCACGATGGGCTTCGGCCTGCCGGCGGCGATGGGCGTCAAGATCGCTTTTCCGAACAAGGACGTCGCCTGCGTCACCGGCGAAGGCAGCATTCAGATGTGCATCCAGGAATTGTCGACGATGAAGCAGTACGACCTGCCGGTCAAGATCATCAATCTGAACAACCGCTACCTCGGCATGGTGCGCCAGTGGCAGGAATTCTTCTACGAGAAGCGCTACTCGCACGTCTACATGGATTCGCTGCCGGATTTCGTCAAGCTGACCGAGGCCTACGGCCACGTCGGCATCAAGGTCGACAAGCCGGACGATCTGCACGACGCGATGGTCGAGGCCTTCAAGCTGAAGGACCGCACGGTGTTCCTCGACGTCATCACCGACCAGGAAGCCAACGTCTACCCGATGATCTCGGCCGGCAAGGCGCACAACGAAATGGACATTTCGCCGCTGCAGCAGGCCAGGCAGGCCAAGCTCAAGGCCAGGGGAGAGCTGGTTTAATGCGCCACATCATTTCCCTGCTGGTCGAGAACGAGGCCGGCGCGCTGTCCCGTATTTCCGGTCTGTTTTCCGCGCGCGGCTACAACATCGAATCGCTGACCGTGGCGGAGACCGAAGATGCGACCCTTTCGCGGATGACGATTACGACCACCGGTTCGGACCGCATCATCGAGCAGATCACCAAGCAGCTCAACAAGCTGGTCGACGTGGTCAAACTGCAGGACCTGACCGAGGGCAATTACATCGAGCGCGAAATGATGTTCGTCAAGGTCAAGGCCGAGGGCGAGGCGCAACGCTCCGAGGTCAAGCGCCTGTCCGACATCTTCCGCGCGCGCATCATCGATGTCACCGACACGACCTTCTGTATCGAGCTGACCGGTTCCGGCGACAAGCTCGATGCCTATATCAAGGCGATGCACGAGAACAACATCGTCGAAGTCGTGCGCTCGGGCTCGATGGGCATACTGCGCGGCGACCGGGCGCTCACTCTTTAACGATTCGACAAAAAATCAATCCGTTTCGACACGAGGCAGACATGAACATTTACTACGATAAGGACTGCGACCTGTCCATCATCCAGGGCAAGAAGGTCACGGTCGTCGGCTACGGCTCGCAGGGCCACGCCCACGCCAACAACCTCAAGGATTCCGGCGTCGACGTGACCGTCGCGCTGCGCGAGGGTTCGGCGTCGGCGGCCAAGGCCGAGACCGCAGGGCTGGCGGTGCAGAACACGCCCGACGCGATCAAGGATGCCGACGTCGTCATGGTGCTCGCGCCCGACGAGATCCAGCGCGAGTTGTACCAGCGCGACATCGAACCCAACATCAAGCAGGGCGCGGCGCTGGCCTTCGCCCACGGCTTCGCGATCCACTACAACCAGGTCGTACCGCGCGCCGACCTCGACGTTATCATGATCGCGCCCAAGGCGCCCGGCCACACGGTACGCTCGGAATTCGTCAAGGGCGGCGGCATTCCCGACCTGATCGCGGTTCAGCAGGACGCGTCCGGCATGGCCAAGGAACTCGCCATGTCCTACGCCGCCGGTATCGGCGGCGGTCGCACCGCGATCATCGAAACCACCTTCAAGGACGAGACCGAGACCGATTTGTTCGGCGAGCAGACCGTGCTCTGCGGCGGTTGCGTGGAACTCGTCAAGGCCGGCTTCGAGACCCTGGTCGAGGCCGGCTACGCGCCCGAACTCGCCTACTTCGAGTGCCTGCACGAACTCAAGCTGATCGTCGACCTGGTCCACGAGGGCGGCATCGCCAACATGAATTACTCGATCTCCAACAACGCCGAGTTCGGCGAGTACCACACCGGCAAGAAAATCATCAACGAGGAGAGCCGCTGGGCGATGAAGGAATGCCTGGAAAACATCCAGAACGGCAGCTACGCCAAGCAGTTCATCGCCGAGGGCGCGGCCAACTACCCGAGCATGACCGCCGAGCGGCGCAACAACGCCGCGCACGACATCGAGCAGGTCGGCGCGCGCCTGCGCTCGATGATGCCGTGGCTATCGGCCAACGCGCTGGTCGACAAATCGAAGAACTAGGCTGATCGCAGAGGCTTCGGCCCGGACCCCGACGATGGACGACGCCAACCCGAAAGAAGCTCGCAAGCACATGGGTAAGGGGATTTACCTCTTGCCCAACCTGTTCACGACCGGCGCGCTGTTCGCCGGCTTTTACGCGATCATCGCGGCGATGGCCGGCCGTTTCGAAATCGCCGCAATCGCGATCTTCCTCGCCGGACTGCTCGACGGCCTGGACGGTCGCGTCGCGCGCCTGACCAATACGCAGTCGGCCTTCGGCGCCGAGTACGACAGCCTCTCGGACATGGTTTCGTTCGGCGTCGCGCCGGCGCTGGTGGTCTACCTCTGGTCACTGGTGCATCTGCGCGAGGTGTCGGTGCTGCTCGGCAAGCTCGGCTGGCTGGCGGCATTCATCTACGCGACCGCCACCGCGCTGCGCCTGGCGCGCTTCAACACCCAGATCGGGGTCGCCGACAAACGCTATTTCCAGGGGCTCGCGAGCCCCGCGGCGGCGGCCGTGGTCATGGGCGCGGTGTGGGTCTGCGAGAGCTACGATATCGCCGGCAGCGACGTCACCTACGCGGCTTTCGTGCTCACGATCGCCGCCGGCGCGCTGATGGTGTCGCGTTTTTCCTATTACAGTTTCAAAGATTTCGACATGCGCGAGCGCGTGCCCTTCGTGGCCCTGATCGCGGTCGTTTTGATCTTCGTGTTCCTGTCGATCGAGACCGCGACCGTGCTGTTCTCGTGCTTTTTCCTCTACATGCTGTCGGGCCCGCTGATCTCGCTGTTTCGCTGGAATCGCAAGCGCACGCGCCTCGCCGAGACCGGCGACGACGCCCCGCCCGAGGCTTGAACCGGATTTTTCGCTTGGCAAGCCCGCCGGAGTTGGCTATATTTCGGCTCATGCAAACCGAGTACGCCAACGCTTCCTTCAAGCTGCCCGCCAGCCCGGCGTACCTGCCCACGTACCTGCTGCTGTCTCTGCTGCTCGTCCTCCTGCTGCCGTAAGGCAGACCAGGAGAATCCTGACGAGGGTAAACGTAAGCTACAAACCATTGATTGAATTCGTTTAGACAGACGAGATAGCCATGAGCAAAGACAAATTAATTATTTTCGATACGACCTTGCGCGACGGCGAGCAAAGCCCCGGCGCATCGATGACGCGCGACGAGAAAATTCGTATTGCCCGCGCGCTCGAATTGATGCGGGTCGACATCATCGAGGCCGGATTCCCGATCGCCAGCGAGGGCGACTTCGAATCGGTCAGGGCGGTCGCCGAGATCGTCAAGGACAGCACCGTGTGCGGGCTGGCCCGCGCCAAGCGGATCGATATCGAGCGCGCCGGCGAAGCGATCAAGCCGGCCAACTCGGGGCGCATCCACACCTTTCTCGCGACCTCGCCGATCCACATGGAGCACAAGCTGCGAATGAGCCCCGACGAGGTCGTCGAGGCCGCTCTCGAGGCCGTGCGCCTGGCGCGGCAGTATACCGACGACGTCGAATTTTCGCCCGAGGACGCGGGCCGCTCGGAACCGGATTTCCTGTGCCGCATCCTCGAGGCCGTGATCGACGCCGGCGCGACCACGATCAATATTCCCGACACGGTCGGCTACAACGTGCCGCACCAGTTCGGCGAGTTGATTCGCGAGCTGATCGAGCGCATCCCCAATTCGGACCAGGCAGTCTTCTCGGTTCACTGCCACAACGATCTCGGCCTCGCGGTCGGTAATTCGCTGGCGGCGGTTTTGAACGGCGCCCGCCAGGTCGAGTGCACCATCAACGGCCTCGGCGAACGCGCCGGTAACGCGTCGCTCGAGGAGATCGTCATGGCGGTGCGCACCCGCCAGGACATCTTCCCCTGCGACACGACGCTCGACACGACGCAAATCATGAACTGCTCGAAACTCGTGTCGAGCATCACCGGCTTCACCGTCCAGCCGAACAAGGCAATCGTCGGCGCCAACGCCTTCGCCCACGAGTCCGGCATCCACCAGGACGGCGTGCTCAAGTCGCGCGAGACTTACGAGATCATGCGCGCCCAGGACGTCGGCTGGAGCACCAACAAGCTCGTGCTCGGCAAGCACTCGGGGCGCAACGCGTTCAAGACCCGCATGTCGGAGCTCAATATCCAGTTCGATTCCGAGGAAGACCTCAACGAAGTGTTCGCCGCGTTCAAGGCGCTGGCCGACAAGAAGCACGACATCTACGACGAGGACCTGCTCGCGCTGGTCAACGAGGCGACCTTCGAGGACGAGAACGAATCGATCAAGCTCGTCAGCATGCGCGTCTGCTGCGAAACCGGCGAAATCCCGGTGGCCAACGTGACGCTGAACATCGACGGTGCCGAGCATCACGCCGAAGCCAGCGGCGACGGCCCGGTCGACGCGTGCTTCAAGGCGATCGAGAAGCTGACCGGGATCGGCGCCAGCTTGCAGCTTTACTCGGTCAACGCGATCACCGGCGGTACCGATTCGCAGGGCGAGGTCACGGTGCGGGTCGAGAAGGACGGCAAGGTCATCAACGGCCAGGGCGCCGATACCGATATCGTCATCGCATCGGCCAAGTCCTACGTCAACGCGCTGAACAAGGTTCTGCATGACGGTGGCCGCACCCACCCGCAACTGGGGGATGTCTGACAGGCGATGCTGACGCCGCGTCAACAGTATTGCCTCGAAGGCATGGGAATCTGCGCCTGGCGCGAGCGCGGGGCGTCGAGCGCGGATGCCGCAACCGGGTTGGCGCTCGATCCTGACGGCGGCCGGGCGCGCCATGATTCCGAACCTGGCGGCGAAGCCCTCGCCGATCCTGGCGCGCACGGAGATTCGCAGGCGCGGTCTGTACCCGATGGTGGGGTCCGCGCGAGTGCAGGCGAGAAGATGGTGCTCGATCAGGATGGGGACCGGGCGCATTCGCGCCCGGTTTCCGATGGCGCGATCCGCGCGACTGCGGGCGAGGGGGACAGAGCGCGCCGTGATTCCGACCCTGGCGCCGAAGCTTCCCCCGATCATCACTCGGACGGGGATATGCAGGCGCGGTCTGTCCTCGATGGTGGGGTCCGCACGAGTGCAGGCGAGAAGATGGTGCTCGATCAGGATGGGGACCGGGCGCATTCGCGCCCGGTTTCCGATGGCGCGATCCGCGCGACTGCCGGCGAGGGGGACAGAGCGCGCCGTGATTCCGACCCTGGCGCCGAAGCCCTCGCCGATCCTGGCGCGCACGGAGATTCGCAGGCGCGGTCTGTCCCCGATGGTGGGGTCCGCGCGAGTGCTGAGCCAGCGTTGGATTTCGAAAACTGGGATGGGCTGATCGAGGCGATACACGCGTGCGAGGCTTGCGAGCTGGCAAAGAACTGTACGCAGAAGGTACCGGGTGTCGGCAGCCGCGAAGCCGACCTGATGATCATCGGCGAGGGTCCGGGCCACGACGAGGACATTCGCGGCGAACCTTTCGTCGGACGCTCCGGGCAATTGCTCGACCGCATGCTCGCCGCGATCGGCATTGCGCGCGAACAGGTCTACATTACCAATATCGTCAAGTGCCGCCCGCCGAACAATCGCGATCCCAAACCCGAGGAGGCGCTCATGTGCCGCGGCTTCCTCGAGGCCCAGATCCGCGCCATCGAACCGCGCGTGATCCTGTCGGTCGGCCGCGTGTCGGCGCACAACCTGCTCGACACCAGCCAGCCAGTCGGCAAACTGATCCGCCAGATGCATACGCTGCCGGGCACCGATATACCGGTCAAGGTGACCTATCACCCGGCCTACCTGTTGCGCACGCCGTCGGCCAAGGCCACCGCCTGGCAGGACTTGAAACAGCTTCACCGGCTGCTCAAATGACGCACCCGGTGCTCAGGTTTCGCCGTATGACGCCGGCCGATCTCGAACAGGTAATCCGGGTCGAGCGCGAGGTCTACGAGTTTCCGTGGAGCGAGCGCATATTCAACGACTGTATCCGGGTCGGCTACCATTGCTGGCTGGCGCTGGCCAACGACGTCGTCGTCGGTCACGCGGTGATCAGCGTGACCGCCGGTGAAAGCCACATGCTCAACCTGTCGATCGCGCGCAGGCAGCAGCGCAATGGCTACGGCCGCCAGTTCATCGAGTTTTTGATCGAGGATGCGCGCGCCCATGCCGCCGAGACCATGCTGCTCGAGGTGCGGCCGAGCAATACCGCCGCGATCCGCTGCTACCACGCCGCCGGCTTCAGCGAGATCGGCAGCCGCAAGGATTACTATCCCGCCGCCGACGGGCGCGAGGACGCGCTGCTGTTCGCGCGCCATATCCCGTCGCAGCCCGACGCGCTGAGTTCGCGGGCCTGAGCCCTTCCCTGCAGACCCGACCGATGTCCGATCTTGACGAAATGCGTCGCCGGCGCACCTTTGCGATCATCTCGCACCCCGATGCCGGCAAGACGACCGTCACCGAAAAATTGCTGCTCTACGGCAAGGCGATCCAGATGGCTGGCACCGTCAAGAGCCGCAAGGCCAGCCGCCACGCGACCTCCGACTGGATGGAGCTCGAAAAACAGCGCGGCATCTCGGTGACCTCGTCGGTCATGCAGTTTCCCTACCGCGACTGCATCATCAACCTGCTCGACACCCCCGGGCACGAGGACTTCTCCGAGGATACCTACCGCACGCTGACCGCGGTCGATTCCGCGCTGATGGTGATCGACTGCGCCAAGGGCGTCGAGGAGCGCACTATCAAGTTGATGGACGTCTGCCGCCTGCGCGATACGCCGATCATCACCTTCATCAACAAGCTCGACCGGGAAGGCCGCGACCCGATCGAACTGATGGACGAGGTCGAGGCGGTGCTCGGCATTCGCTGCGCGCCGATCACCTGGCCGATCGGCATGGGCAAGCGGCTCAAGGGCGTGTTTCACCTCGGCCGCGATTCGGTGCACCTGTTTTCCGCCAGCCACGCCGACAAGGTCACGGCCGGCGAGGTCATCGAGGGGCTCGACAATCCCGAACTCGATCGCGTGCTGGGATCGATGGCAGCCGAGTTGCGCGACGAGATCGAGCTCGTGCGCGGCGCCTCGCACGAGTTCGATCTCGAAGCCTTCCGCGGCGGCGAGCTGACGCCGGTGTTCTTCGGTTCGGCGATCAACAATTTCGGCATGGCCGAGTTGCTCGACGCGTTCAGTGATTTCGCGCCGGCGCCGTTGCCGCGGCCGACGCGCTCGCGCGTCGTCGCGCCCGACGAGGACAAGCTGACCGGTTTCGTCTTCAAGATCCAGGCCAACATGGACAGGCAGCACCGCGACCGCATCGCCTTCATGCGGATTTGCTCGGGCAAGTACAGCCGCGGCATGAAGGTGCGCCACGTGCGCATCGGCAAGGACGTGAAGATACCCGACGCGCTGACTTTCTTTGCCGCCGATCGCGGTCATGTCGACGAAGCCTATGCCGGCGACATCATCGGCATCCACAACCACGGCACGATCCGCATCGGCGACAGCTTCAGCCAGGGAGAGGCGCTGGCGTTCACCGGCATTCCGAATTTCGCGCCGGAACTGTTTCGCCGCGCGCAGCTCAAGGACCCGCTGAAGATGAAGGCCTTGCAGAAAGGTTTGCTGCAGTTATGCGAGGAAGGCGCGACCCAGTTGTTCCGCCCGCTGGCCAGCAACGACCTGATACTCGGCGCGGTCGGCGTGCTGCAATTCGACGTCGTCGCGCACCGTCTCAAGGACGAGTACGGCGTCGAATGCCAGTTCGAGGCGGTCAACGTCAGCACCGCCCGCTGGGTCGAATGCGACGATCCGACAAAGCTCGACGAGTTCAGGCAGAAACTGCGCGCCAACCTGGCGCTCGATCACGCCGGAGACCTCGCCTATATCGCGCCGTCGCGCGTCAACCTGACGATGACCGAGGAACGCTGGCCCGAGGTCCGTTTCCTGGCGACCCGCGAACACGGCGACTATGAGACGGGCTGAGCCGCGCGGCCTGCTCGCCGGCCTCGTCGCGCTCGCGCTATCCGCGCCGGTTGCCGGCGCCGGGCCGGGCCTCGCGACGCGCGATTTGAATCCGATCCTGCAGCCGGTCTACCTGCCGCGCTACGCCGCGCCGCCGGCCGCCGACGGCTGGCGCGTCGCGCACGATCTGCAAATCACCAATACCTACCAGGAACAGGAGCGCGACGGCGAGAGCCTCGTCATCGACGTCGAGAACTATCGCTATACCTTCGATCTCGGCTACCGTCGCGGCGCCTGGAGTTTCGCCGCCAGCGTGCCCTTCGTCGCCAGCCGCGGCGGCGAGCTCGATCAGCTGATCGAGGAGTGGCACGACCTGTTCGACCTGCCGCAGGGCGGCCGCACGCGCGCGCCGCGCGACCGGGTCGAAATCCGCTATCGGCGCGACGGCATCACCGAGTTCAGCCAGACCGAATCGAGCAGCGGGCTCGCCGACCTGGCGCTTTCGCTCGCCTACCATGCCCCCGGCGGTTTCGGCTACCACGTCGCGATCGAGTTGCCGAGCGGCAGCGAGTCCGATTACAGCGGCAACGAGTCGGTCGACTGGGCGCTGTGGCTCACGCGCACGCGGGACGTCGACGAGACGCTGACCGTCTATGGACTGTTGGGCCTGAGTTTTCCGGGCGACGACGGCGCGCTCGCCGAACGCGTCGCGGCGCGCATCTGGGTCGCGCAGCTGGGACTGGACTACCGCGTCGGCGCGACGCTGTCGGTGATGGCCCAGCTCGACCTGCACTCACGCTGGCTCGACCGCAGCAGCCTGAAGGCGTTCGGCAATTCGGCGCAGCTGCAGCTCGGGCTGGGTTTCGACGGGCTGCTCGACGATCACCGCCTCGACCTCTATTTCTCCGAGGATATCCTCGTCGGGTCAGCCCCCGACATCACCTTCGGCGCCCGCCTCACCCGCAACTTCTAGCCCGACAACAATTAGGGGGACAGCATACCTAATTACCCTAATTTAGTTTCGATCTGCAATTGAATTAAGGTAGTTAGGTATACTGTCCCCCTATCTCATTCCGGTTTGGTCGGTGAGTTCGGTTTCGATGCGCAGGTCGCTTTCGAGGGTGCGGTGCACCGGGCACCGGTCGGCGATTTCGAGCAGCCGCGCGCGCTGTTCGGCATCGAGATCGCCGGCCAGCGCGATCTGCCGCGTGATGCGTTCGATCCCGTCTTCGCAGTCGACGCAATCCTCGGCGTGCGCGCGATCGTGCAGCAAGCGCACGCTGACGTCGTCGAGCGGCAGCTTTTTCCGGTTGGCGTACATGCGCAGCGTCATCGACGTGCACGCGCCGAGCGCCATCAGCAACAGGTCGTATGGTGTCGGGCCCTGCTCCGAGCCGCCGTATTTTTTCGGCTCGTCGGCCTTGAGAAAATGGCCGCTGCCGTGCAGCCCGCGCAGGAACCGGTGATTCAGCTCGGTAATCAGCACTTCGCCTTCGGCCAGCCCGGGCGCCGCCGGTTCCGCCGTCGCCTCGAGCGCGACATAGCGGCTGGCCCAGGCGGCGAGCGTGCGCGCGACGTACTGCGAATCGGCCGCGTTGCTCAGCAAATGGTCGGCCCGGTCCAGCGAAATGAAACTCTTCGGGTGACGCGCGGCCTGGTAGATGCGCGCGGCCTCGTCGATCGACACGATCTCGTCACGCGGCGAGTGGAAAATCAGCAGCGCGGCGTCGAGGTCGCGCAGCCGTTCGGTCGACGCATGGCGGTCGAGATCGTCGAGAAACTGGCGCTGGATCCTGAACTCGCGCCCGCCGAGCGAAACGACGGCTTCGCCGGCAGCCTCGATTCGCTCACGGTCGTCGCGAAACAAGTGCTCGACGTGCTGCGCCGTGGCCGGCGCGCCGATCGTGACCACGGCCTCGACCGATTCGATACGCGCCGCGGCGGCCAGCACCGCGGCGCCACCGAGGCTGTGCCCGATCAGGATCTGCGGTGGTTTGCCGGCCGTGGCGAGCGCCTCGGCGGCGCGGATCAGATCGTCGACATTCGAGGAAAAATTGGTGTTGGCGAAATCGCCGTCGCTGTTGCCGAGACCGGTAAAATCGAAGCGCAGCACGGCGATCCCCTCGGCCGCGAGCGCGCGGCTGATGCGGGAGGCCGCGGCGATATCCTTGCCGCAGGTGAAGCAATGCGCGAATAGCGCGTGGGCGCACACCGACGATTCGTCATCGGGAGTTTCGAGCAGGCCGGCGAGCTTGTGACCCGCGACATTGGCGAATTCGAACTTGATTTTTTGCATGATGCGGCGCTCCGACGGGTTATCATGCTGTGACCCGGGGTGAGATCACAGGTTCCATTTGCGCAAACAGTTTACCCGATTCCTCCGCTGGCTTTTGTTTCGCTGGGTCCGCGTCGAAGTCTTCCCGGACGGGGACCCGGCCACGACGATAGATCCGACGCGGCCGACGCTCTACGTGCTCGAACACCGCGGGCTCAGCGAACTACTCGTCCTCTCCGAGATCACGCGGCGCCACCGGCTGCCGGACCCGCTCGCGCCGTTCCCGATCGATCGGCTCGCACGGCATCACTCGGTCTACAGCGTCGCCTCGCGCAGCCCGTTCACCGACTGGCTCAGGCGCCGGCGAAAACGCTCGTCGATGCTGGCCGATTTCGTTGCTGCCGGCACCGCCGATCCTGACATCGATTTGCAGATCGTACCGGTCTCGGTCTTCTGGGGGCGACCGCTGGCACGGCAACGACACTGGCTGCAGGTGCTGTTCGCCGACACCTGGTCTCTGGCCGGGCGCACGCGCAAGTTTTTCACGCTGCTGATCCACGGCCGCAACGCGCGCCTGATCTTCTCGCAACCGCTGGATTTTCAGGCAATCCTCACCGAGGTCCACGGCGACGAGGCCGGCCTGCAGGAGTATCTCGTGAATACGCTGGCGGCCCAGCGCGAGGCAACTTTCGGGCCGCAGGTCGCAACCTTCGCCAAGCTCTCGACGCGGGTCATCGAGGACGCCGAGGTGCAGACCCTGATCCAGGCGCGCGAGGACGATCGCATCAATCGTTATCTTCGCGCGCGGGCCTACTGCCGCGAGATCTTCGCCGACTGTACCCAGGTCACGATCGAGCTGATGCTGCGGCTATTGCGCACTTTCTGGAATCGCTACTACGCCGGTATTTCGGTCTACAGCGTCGAACGCGTGCGCGAGATCGCGTTGACGCACCAGCTGGTCTACGTGCCCTGTCACCGCAGCCATGTCGACTACCTGCTGCTGTCCTACGTGATCTACAACGAAATTCTCGCGATACCCTACATCGCCGCCGGCAACAATCTGAACGTTCCGTTCATCGGCCGTATCCTGCGCGGCGGCGGCGCCTTCTTCATCCGCCGCAGCTTCAAGGACAACCTGCTCTACAGCGCGGTCATGCGCGCCTACCTGCGCGAGCTGGTCGCGATGGGCGTGCCGCTCGAGTATTTCGTCGAGGGCGGTCGCAGCCGCACCGGGCGCATGCTCAAACCGAAGTACGGCATGCTCGGCATGACCGTCCAGGGCTACGTCACAACCCGCGCCAGGCCGATGGCATTCGTACCGGTTTACATCGGCTACGAAAAGCTGATCGAGGGTCGCGCCTATCTCGGCGAACTCTACGGCGGCAAAAAACGACGCGAATCCACACTCGGTGCACTAACGGCTATATTCCGACTGAAAGGTCATTTCGGCCAGGTCACCGCGAGTTTCGGCGAGCCGATCGAACTCGACCCGCTGCTGTCGCGTTATTGCCCCGACTGGGAAAAACGCGCGGACGAAATCGATCGGCGCCCCGACTGGTACCGCAAGAGCCTCGCGCGTCTCGGGCGCGAAATCATGCACGGCATCAATCGCGCCTGCGTCATCAATCCGGTCAACGCGGTTGCGACGATCCTGCTCGCGACGCCACGGCAAAGCATCGAGATCGAGGAACTGATCGCGCAGGCCGAATTGCACCGGCGCCTGATCGAGGGCGTGCCGAGCCTCGCGTCGATCCGCGTCGAGGGCGAGGTCGGGCGCAGGCAGATCGAGCGCATGGCCCGGCACAAACTGCTGCACGTTCGCCAACACGAGCTCGGCGACATCGTCTATCTCGAGCCCCGGGACGCGGTCAAGATCGGTTACTATCGCAACAACAGCCTGCACGCGCTGATCATCCCGGCCCTGATCGCCTGCTGTTTCACCAACCTGCGCCGGACCTCGCGAACTTCTATTCTGCGCAGAGTTCGTCTGCTCTATCCGTTCCTCAAGTCGGAGCTGCAGCTCGAATGGCGCGACGGATCGCTGACGGCGCTGATCGACGAATGCCTCGCCTGCCTGGTCGCGCAGGACCTGCTCGAGCGCCACGACGACGATTTCCGGCGGCCGTCGCGCAGCGACCGCGCCTTCGTCCGCCTGACCCGCCTCGGCCAGATCATCCAGCCGATTCTCGAGCGCTACTACATGACCTTCATCGTGTTGTGGCAAACTTCGGGATCGCCGCTCGGGGAGGCCGAGATCGAGCGCCGTTGCCACCTGCTGGCGCAACGCGTTTCGATGATTTACGGCATCAATTCGCCCGATTTCTTCGATCGCCCGTTGTTTCGCGATTTCATCCAGACGATGCTCGAACGCGGTTACCTCCTGCGCAACGACGACAAGCAGCTCGAGTTCTCCGAGGGTTTCGACTACGTCAGCCTCGATCTGCGGAACCTGCTCAGCACCGAAGTGCGCGGCAGCATTCTCGCGCTGATCAACACCTCCCCCCACGAACCCGCGGAAAAATCGCACTGATCCCGGACCGGCGCCTGAGGCGCCGAACCCGACCGGGAATAGCTGTCCTGCCCCAAACGGATGCATTGTTGCGCGCACGAGCGAAACCGTCTCGCGCGCCACCGGCTCGGGTTCGCCCGGGGGTTTCGATTGCGTCGGTCCGGACCTGCGAATCGTTCCCGGCGGCGGGATTCGCGGCGGCATCCTCGCGTTGATCGATGTAGCCGCGGCTGCGATTCGAACGCCGGGTCGACTGGCGAAGCTTTCGCGCGGCGGGCTACTCGATATAGTATGCCTGGCCCGACTGTTTGGCGCGGTACATGTTCCGGTCCGCGAGCCTGAGTAACTCGTCCTCGCTGTTACCGTCGCGAGGAAACAAGGCCGCGCCGATGTTTACGCCGATCGACCCGGTCAGGTCGCCGATATGAAAATTCCGGGCCACGCTCTCGGCCACGGCGGCGGCGCGCTGCTCGAGGACGGCTTTATCCTGCAGCTCGTCGAAGACGAGCACGAATTCATCGCCGCCCAGACGCACGGCGAGATCCTGGGTCCGTACCATGGCCTGCAGCCGGCCGGCGACGATTTGCAGGACCCGGTCACCGACGTCGTGCCCGTAGCGGTCGTTGAAGGGTTTGAACTTCTCAAGGTCGAGAAACAGCAAGCCGAACGGTCGAGACGCGGCGATTGTCTCCGCCACTTTCTGCGAGAATCGCAGGCGGTTTGCGATCCCGGTCAACGCATCGGTCTCGGCCTGCTGCGTTACCTGGGTGATCTCACTCTGGACGTCGCCGCCATCGCGAATCACCGCAATCGAGTAGCGCTCGCCGGCGATATCGAAGTTGGCGATCGATATCGAAACCGGAATTTCCTCGCCGGCCCGGTTGAGCCCGAAAACCACCGGCCGATGAGTCATGATCATCGGTTTTCCATGCTCGCGAAAAGCCATCACATCGGACCGATGCTGCGCTCGATACGACTGCGGGATCAGGCAATCCAGCGATTGCCACTGCAATTCCTCCGGTCGGTAGCCGAGCTGGTCCCCTACCGCGGTGTTGGCGAATGCGATCCGACCCTTGCCGTCGACGACGATAATCGCATCGGGCATCATGTCGAGTATGCCGGTCAGGGTATCGAGGGAATCCAGCATTACCTTGTTCCAGTCCAGTGGTCGTGGTCGGGCGATCCGGGATACCGCGACCTGATCATCTTTCGCCGGCGCGGCCTGAACCCGGTTTGCGCGCCGGCTGGCAGCAACCAGCCCGACCCGGCACCGGTCCGAGCCGCGCCATGGCTTTCGCCCCGGCCGTTATCCGGACTATAGGCAACTCAGCGCCAGTTGCCGGAAATTTTCCGCTTGCCGCGGCAGAGCTCGGCGCGGACGACGTACATCCAGGCTTCGCCGTGGGCGGTCGCAATCTCGATGCGCTGGTAAAAATGCGGGTACCACTCGAGATCGTCGAGCACTTGCATCTGCTCGTCGCTGACCCGATACACCTCGCCGTGGATCGCGTGGCGACCGTTCTCGCAAACCGCCGGAAAGTCCTCGAAGTGATACATCCAGTATCGCGGCTCGGTCTTGTGGCGACCCAGATATTCCGCCGGGCGCAGAAAACGGGCATTGCGCTGGCCGCGCTTGAGCGTGCCGTAGACGAAAACCAGGTGCCGGCTCACTCGATGGAGTCGTTGAAACGCCGGATCTGGCGACGCTGTTTCTTGTCGGGACGATTCGCTGTGCGCGGACGCGACAGCGCCGCGAGCCGGCGCTGCTCGGTTTCGCGCTCTCGGCGCAGGACACTGTCGTCGGTCTCGGCGTAGAGCGTCGCAGCCTCGTCGGCCGAACCGCGGCGCCGACTGAGTCCGGTGACGACGATTTCGAGCCGGTCGTAACCGTGCAGCAGTTCGTAACACTCGCCGACGGCGACCCGATGCGACGGCTTGACGCGCCGACCCTGCAAATGCACCTTGCCGCCGCCGACCGCGGCGCCGGCCAGCGCCCGCGTCTTGTATAAGCGAGCGGCCCACAGCCATTTGTCGAGTCGAACCGCGTCAACCATGTGGTCAATGCTACCGAACGGACGTCGCCTGTCCAGTCGTCTTGCCGACGTGTTTCATCACGCGGTCGGCCATCGAAAAGCCGCTCAGCACCGCGCCCTCGACGCGCGGCGCGGTACACCAGTCGCCGCAGGCGCCGAGCGCGGCGCCCTCGTCGAACAGGCAATCCTGGCTGATCGGGTTGATCGGCGCGGCATGTTTCCAGCAGTGCACCGCCGACGCGGCCGGCTTGCTCGGCGCCAGGTCGGTGGCTTCCCAGAAGGCATCGAGCAGCGCGTGCATGACCCGGCCACGGAAGCTCGCGGCATACTGTTGCGACCATTCGGGTGACGCATGCAGGACCCAGCAGTCGGCATCGCCCTGCGCCTCGCTCGTCTGGTAGCGCGAAATCCACGACAGCGGCGATTCGAGCACGTGCGCGGCGTCATAGGGAATACCCAGCGGCCGCTCGAAGGCGAACATCGCGCTCCAGCAAACCGTCATGTCGACGCCGTCAGCCGCCTTGCCGATGGCCGGCACCGGTCGACACAGGGCCGCCACCTGGTGCGCGGCGGTGGCGATGACGACGATGTCATAGGCGCCGACATAGTCGCCGCGCTCGTTGAACAGGCGCCAGCCGCCGTGCACCTGCTGCTCGAGTTCGGCAATGTTGGTCGAAGTCTGCAGATCGCAAAGCCGCGACAGGTTGTCGGCCACGGTCTGCATGCGTGGCACGCCGACGAATCGTTGCGAAGCCTGGTCGCTGCTGGTGACCTGACCGCGTTCGAGTTCGACGATCCAGCCATCCCAGGGACGCACGATGCCATCGGTTTGCCAGGCCGAAACGATGTTCCAGAACAGCGGGTTGCCGACGGTGAAGTATTGCGCGCCGTGATTGAATTCGTAGTCGCCGGCGCGGAGGTGGGAGACGCGACCGCCGGGAAACACGCTTTTCTCGAACACCCTGACCCGTTCGACGAGTCCGCGCAACGCGGCGCCGCAGGTCAAACCCGCGAGACCCGCGCCAATGATGGCGACTGACGGCTGACTGGCCATGCCGGGATTTAGAGCGCCGGGAAATCGCCGGCGTACTTCGAGATCCACTCCCGGGCCGCTTCCTGGGCGCTCAGCTCGCGCCCCTCGGCCCTGGCGATTTCCTTGCGGTAATGCTCGATGTGGCAGATTTGTTCGATCATGCGCAGGCGATAAACATCGCGGGAGCGCTCGAACTCGATGCCGATCTCGTAGCCCGAAGCCGACTTTTCGCACCACACGACATTGCCGACGAGCACGGTTTCCTGGTCCAGAATCGGGATCGAGATTCGCACCCGGGAGAGAATGTCGAGCGGCCTCGGCGAGACGAAGGCGAGGCCGCCGAGGCTGACGTTGGTAATCGTCTGGTCGACGGTCTCGTCGTCTTCGTCGTCGGCCCAGTCGAGCGCGACCTCAATGGGCACGTCGACCGGGTGACGGATGAACTTGCGGATCGTGTCTTTACTTGGCAATGGTCACGAGCATATCGTTGAGCTTGGCGACGAAGCCGGCCGGGTCTTCGAGTTGCCCCCCCTCGGCCAGCAGCGCCTGGTCAAACAATATACTAGACCAGTCGGCGAACTTCTTCTTGGATTTCTCCTTGTCGAGCTTTTTGACGATCGGATGATCCGGGTTGATTTCGAGTACCGGTTTCGAACTCGGTAGATCGTGGCCGGCCTCTTTCAGTATCCGCTGCATGTGCATCGCCATGTCGTGTTCGCTGAGCACGATGCAGGCCGGGGAATCGGTCAAACGGTTGCTGACGCGAACGTCCTCGACGCGATCGGCGAGCGCATCCTTCATGCGCTTGATCAGCTTTTCCGAGGCTTTCGCTTTCTCTTCGAGCGCCTTCTCCGCGGCCTCGTCCTTGTCGAAGTCGAGCTCGCCCTTGGCGACCGATTGCAGTTTCTTGCCCTCGTATTCCATCAGGTGCGCGGTCAGCCATTCGTCGACGCGGTCGGACAGCAGCAGCACCTCGATGCCCTTCTTGCGGAAAATCTCGAGATGGGGACTGTTCTTCGCCGCGTTATGGGAATCTGCGGCGATGTAGTAGATCTTGTCCTGGCCGTCGACCATGCGACCGACGTATTCGTCGAGCGAAACGTTTTGCGTCGCATCCTTGTTGTGGGTACTGGCGAAGCGCAGCAGCGCGGCGATCTTTTCGCGGTTGGCGAAATCTTCCGCCGGACCTTCCTTGAGCACCTTGCCGAATTCGTCCCAGAATTTCTGATACTTGTCCGGATCGTTCTTGACCAGTTTCTCGAGCATGCCCAGCACCTTCTTGACCGAGCCCGAGCGAATGCTGTCGATGACCTTGCTGCCCTGGAGCATTTCGCGCGAGATGTTGAGCGGCAGGCTGTTCGAATCGATGATCCCGCGGACGAAGCGCAGGTAACGCGGCATCAGTTTTTCGGCATCTTCCATGATGAAGACGCGCTGCACGTAAAGCTTGATGCCGTGACGCGACTCGCGATCGTAGAGATCGAACGGCGCGCGCGCCGGGATGTACAACAGCGACGTATACTCGTTGGTGCCCTCGACGTGGTTATGGCTCCAGTCGAGCGGGTCTTCGAAATCGTGCGCGACGTGCTTGTAGAATTCACGATACTCGTCGTCCTTTATTTCATGGCGCGGCCGCGCCCACAGCGCCGAGGCCTGGTTGACGGTTTCCTCTTCGATCTTCGCCTCGCCGCCCTCCTCGTCCGGCTCGACCGTCTTGTCCATGACGACCGGAAAATCGATGTGATCCGAGTAGGACGTGATGATCGAACGCAGCTTCCAGTCGTTGAGAAACTCGTCTTCGCCGTCGCGCAGCCTGAGCGTGATCTCGGTGCCGCGCTCGGCTTTTTCGGTCGACGCGATGCGGTAATCGCCCTTGCCCTGCGAGACCCACTCGACGCCGGCGTCCGCCGGCTCGCCGGCCTTGCGCGTGCGCAGCGTGACTTCGTCGGCGACGATGAACGACGAGTAGAAGCCGACGCCGAACTGACCGATGAGCTTGGCGTCTTTGCGGGCGTCGCCGGTGATCGAGTCGAGGAACGCGCGCGTGCCCGACTTGGCGATCGTGCCGATATTGTCGATGACCTCGTCGCGGGTCATGCCGATACCGTTGTCGGTGACGGTAATCGTGCGCGCGTCCTTGTCGTAACTGACGCGAATCCTGAGCTCGATGTCTTCCTCGTAGAGGCTGGCGTCGGACAGCGCCAGAAAACGCAGCCGGTCGCAGGCGTCGGAGGCGTTGGATATCAGCTCGCGCAGGAAAATGTCCTTGTTCGAGTACAGCGAATGGATCATCAGATCCAGCAGCTGGTTGACTTCGGTCTCGAAACCCCGGGTCTCGAATTTCTGGGCTGCAGTCATATCGAATCTTCTCCGCTCGGTTTGATGCTCAGGGCAAGATGTGGTTGGCGCCCGGTGGTTTCAAGTCGCGCCGGCGGCGGCTCAGCGCGCTCCCTGATTGAGCCAGAGTTGCTGGATCCGGTGGTTGAGCACCGCGCGCCGCGCGGGGTCGTCGGTGACCCGCAACAGGCCGACAAAGATCCGCCGCGCATCGTCGATCAGGCCGGCGGCCTGCAGGCTCTCGGCCGCGTTGTAGCGTGCCGTCTGACCCCAGGGATCCATCGTATCCGGACCCGGCAGCATCGCCGACTGCAGGTAGAGCAGCGCCGCGTGGTCGTAGCGCTCGAGACCGCGATACGAATCGCCGATCCAGAACAGGATCTCGCGGCGTTGCCTGGCTTCGACCTCGAGGCGCAGCAACGCGTTGAAATGCGCGATCGCCTCGTCGTGCAGGCCGACCGTTTGCAGATCGAACAGGACTTGCAGCAGGCGGTCGGTCGCCTCCACCTGCGGTTCGCGGTACTCGCTGATCAGGTTTCGCAACACCGCGTCGCCTTCGCGATAGCGCCCGCCGAGAATCAGCACGCGCGACTGACGCAACTGCCAGTCGAAGCGGCTGGCGCCGTCCGGTATCGTTTCCAGGCCGGACATCAGGCGCGTGGCCTCGTCGATGTCGGCCGATTGCAGCGCGAGGTCGACGAGCTGGTAACGAATGCTCGGCGGAATCTTGCGCGCGCTCGAGAAAGCCCGGCTGCGATTGAACAGGCTGTCGAGCAGGTTGCGCTCGCCGGCGTCGATCTCGCCGTGCGTCTGCATGTATCCGGCGGCCGCGCGGTCGGCGGTTTCGCCGTCGGCGGCGCGCAGCAGCAACAATGCGTAAAGCGAACGCGCCTTGACCGGGGTCGGCTTGCTCGAGCGCGCCGCGAGATCGAGCCAGGCCGCATCGTCGCCGAGCAGCAACTCCGCGCGATTGCCGACCAGCTCGGCATACTCGGTATAGGCTTGCCAGAGGCGATCGACGGGAATCCGAAACAGCTCGAGCGGCGATTCGGCACCGGTTCGGAACAGGGCTTCGAGCGCGACCACGCGATCGACCGGCGACATGCGGGCGGCCACGTGGTAGCCCAGCCCCCAGAGCGACGCGCGCTGCTCCGGGTCCAGCTCGTCGGCCGCGCTACGCGTCTTGACCAGGCGCCAGACCTCGGCGCGGTCGACGTCACCGGCGCGTAGCCGCGCCAGCAGCCGGGTCAGATCCGCCTGCCAGGACTCGTCGCCGGCGAGCAAGGCGAGCGCCTCGTCATCGCGCCCGGTTTCGATCAGCACGCGGGCGCGCAAAAGTTGCCATTCGGGATCGCGATTGTCGAAGTCCTGGTCGAAACGCAGCATCGCGACGCGCGCATCCTCGTGGCGGCCGTCCCGCAGATAGGATTCGATGACGAGCTGGCGCCAGCTTTCGTACTCCGCCGATTCGCCGGCGTCGACCCGCCATAGCCGGGTGCGCAGGACTTCGCGCGCGGCCGTGGCCTGGTCGAGATTGAGGTAGGCGCTGGCCTTGTAGGTTACGGCCTGCTGGAGAAACTGCTCGGGCACGTCGGCCGGCAAGCCCTCGACCCGGATCAGCAAGTCGTTCCACTGGCGCCACTGCGCCAGGATCGCGAGCCGCTCCTGTTCCCAGGCGATCCACGCGTAGAGATCCTGGTCGATCGTCGGCTGCGCCTGGTCGAGCATCTTCAGCGTCAGCGCCGGCGCGCCGGCGGCGGAGATGTGCTTGAGCAGTTCGAGACGCTGATCGGCCTGCGCCGGCACGGCGACGAGCGCGAGCAGCAGCCACAGGCGGAAACCGCGAATCATGCCGTGCGCCTCAAAAAAAAAAGCGCGCCGCCGAAGTCGACACGCTTTTTCCACCGGGCCATCGGGCACCCGTTGTCAGAGCTTCTCGCGGATCCGCGCTGCCTTGCCGGTACGTCCGCGCAGATAATAGAGCTTGGCCCGGCGCACCTTGCCGCGGCGCTTGACATTGATTTCGGCGATCAGCGGGCTATGCGTCTGAAACACGCGCTCGACGCCCTCGCCGTGGGAAATCTTGCGCACCGTGAATGCCGAATTGATGCCGCGATTACGCTTGGCGATGACCACGCCCTCGTAGGCCTGCAAGCGCTCGCGGGAACCTTCCTTCACGCGCACCTGCACGACGACGGTATCGCCCGGCGAAAACGCGGGCACGTCGGTTTTCATCTGCTCGGCTTCGAGTTGTTTGATGATCTCGCTCATGTCTCTACCTCAGTTCCTGTCTTGATGGCCGCGGCCCGTCAGCGTTTTCGGGTCGCGGCGATAAATTCGTCCAGCAGCGCCTGCTGCCGCGCGTCGAGTTCACGCTGCTCGAGCAGGTCCGGGCGTCGCAGCCAGGTCCGTCCGAGCGCCTGCTGCTCGCGCCAGACCTCGATCTGCCGGTGGTTGCCGTTCAACAGCACCCGGGGCACCGGCCGGCCCGCGTATTCCTCGGGTCGCGTGTAGTGCGGACAATCGAGCAGGCCGTCGCTGAACGAATCCCGCGCCGCCGACTCGCCGTGGCCGAGCGCGCCCGGGAGGAGCCGCGTCATCGCATCGATGCAGACCATCGCCGCGAGTTCGCCGCCGCTGATGACGTAATCGCCCAGCGACCACTCGTCATCGACCTCGGCCTCGATCAGGCGCTCGTCGATACCCTCGTAACGCCCGCACAGAAAAATAGCCGCGCCCTGCTGCGCCCGGTCTGCCAGCATTTGCTGCGTCAACCGCCGCCCCTGCGGGCTCAGGTAAATCACCGGCGCGCCCGGATTCGCCGCGCGCGCCGCGCCGATCGCCGCCTCGAGCGGCTCGATCAGCATGATCATGCCCGGGCCGCCGCCGTAGGGCCGGTCGTCGACGCTACGGTGCCGGTCGCGGGTATAGTCGCGCGGGTTCCAGCAATGCAGCTCGACGAGCCCCTGTTCGGCCGCCCGCCCGACCACGCCGTGTTCGATCACCGGCTCGACCAGCCCCGGGAACAGCGTGACGACGTCGAAACGCACGTCAGAACTCGGGCGACCAGTCGACCACCATGCGCCGCGCCTCGAGATCGATTTCACGCACGATCTCGTCGATCACGAACGGAATCAGTCGCTCGCGATCGCCGCCGAGCACCATCACGTCGTCGGCGCCGGTCTCCAGCATCGACTCGATGACGCCGAGCGGTTCGGCGTGCAGGGTCTGCACCTCGAGCCCGATCAGGTCCGACCAGTAGTAATCACCGGCCGGCAACCGCGGCAATTGCCGCGCGCTGATGAAGAGCTCGCAGCCGCTGAGCGCTTCCGCCTGGTTGCGATCGTCGATTCCGTCGAGCTTGGCGACGACGTGCTTGCCCTGCTGGCGGCCGCTGACGTCGACCCATTCCCGTCGCCCGTCGCACTCGAGCAGCCACGGGCCGTAGTTCACGATGTTTGCGCGCGGGCTGGTGTGCGAAAAGACCCGCACCCAGCCCCTGATACCTTGCGCGCCCAGGATGTGCCCGACACAGATCAACTCGTCGTCAGGTTGTTCCATGGGCCTCAGGCCGCGGTTTTGCGCGCCCCCTTGATCAGGCTCGCGACGCGTTCGCTCGGCTTCGCGCCCTGGCCGATCCAGTAGTCGATACGCGCGTCGTCGAGGCGCAAGCTTTCTTCCTGGCCGCGGGCTCGCGGATTGTAGAAACCGACGCGCTCGATGTAGCGCCCGTCGCGCGGACGGCGGCTATCGCTGACCACGACGTGGTAGAACGGGCGTTTCTTCGAACCACCGCGCGACAATCGAATTGAAACCATAAAAACCCCTGAGCTGTCGTCTTCCGGGCATCCCCGGCGGCCCCGCGGCCGAAAGACCGCGTATTGTACCTAAATAAAGCCGGCTGTGAAGTCCGAAAACCCGATTTTCTCCCGGTTTTTCAAACGCTTCTACCGAGGCGCCCGATGGCAGGTCGAGGATGTCGGAACCTGAAACGCGAATCTCCGATACCTCGCTTCACACCTGTAATAGCGGGAAATTCCCGACACCCACCGCGTCGTTTCCGCGAAAGCGGGATTCTCTGGATATGAAGCGTTTTACGAGATCCCCGCTTGCGCGGGGATGACCCTGCAGGCGCCTGTGGCGCCTGCAGGGTCACATCGGAAATCCAGGAGGCATGCGTCCCTTCATGCCGCGCATCATGTTGGCCATGCCGCCCTTGCTGCCCATTTTTTTCATCATGCGCTGCATCTGCTTGTGCTGCTTGAGCAGGCGGTTGACGTCCTGGATCTGCGTGCCGGAACCCTGCGCGACGCGGCGCTTGCGCGAGCCGTTGATGATCTCGGGCTTGCGCCGCTCGATCGGCGTCATCGAATCGATGATCGCGACCATGCGCTTCATCTGTTTTTGTTGCGCCGGGTTTTGCAACGCCTGCGCCGCACCGGCGCCCATTCCGGGCAGCTTGTCGACGAGACTGCCGAGGCCCCCCATCTTCTCCATCTGCATGAACTGGTCGCGCAGATCCTCGAGGTCGAAGCCCTTGCCTTTCTTGACCTTGCGGGCAAGTTTTTCGGCCTTCTCGACGTCGACTTTTTCCTGCGCCTGCTCGACCAGCGACAGGATATCGCCCATGCCGAGGATGCGTGACGCGATACGCTCCGGGTGAAAAGCCTCGAGCGCATCGGTTTTTTCCCCCGAGCCGATGAACTTGATCGGTTTGCCGGTGATCTGGCGCACCGACAGCGCGGCACCGCCGCGCGCGTCGCCGTCGGCCTTGGTCAGCACGACGCCGGTCAGCGGCAGCGCCTCGTCGAAAGCCTTGGCCGTATTCGCCGCGTCCTGGCCGGTCATGCTGTCGACGACGAACAGGGTCTCGGCCGGCTCGACGGCATCGTGCAAGGCGCGGATCTCGTCCATCATTTGCCGGTCGATCGCGAGCCGGCCGGCGGTATCGAGAATCAGCACCTCGGCGCCCGACTTGCGCGCCGCGTCGACCGCGTTGCGCGCGATCGCGACCGGTTGCTGTTGCCCGCTGCTCGGGAAGAATTCGGCGCCGACTTCGCGCGCGAGCGTCTCGAGCTGCTCGATCGCGGCCGGTCGGTAGACGTCGGCGCTCGCGACCAGCACCGACTTGCGCTCGCGTTCGATCAGGCGCCGCGCCAGCTTGGCCACGGTGGTGGTCTTGCCCGCGCCCTGCAGGCCGGCCATCAGCACGACGATCGGCGGCTTGCGGTCGAGATCGATGCCGTCGTGCCGTTCGCCCATGATTGCGACCAGCTCGTCGTTGACGACCTTGACCAGCGCCTGACCCGGCGACAGGCTGCCCAGGACCTCCTGGCCGAGCGCCTGGTTGCGCACGCGCTCGATAAAATCCTTGACCACGGGCAGCGCGACGTCGGCCTCGAGCAGCGCCATGCGCACCTCGCGCAGGCTGTCGCGAATATTGTCTTCGGTCAGGCGACCCTGCCCGCGCAGCTGCTTGAGCGTGCGCGACAGGCGGTCGGTCAGGGTTTCGAACATACTCGGGTCCGGTTGCCACGAAAGGCGGCATTATATCAGCGGGAGGTTCGCGGGCCAGCCCTCTAGAACCTGAAGACCTCGCCGCCTTTCAGGTGGTGGACGTTGAAATCGGGCATCGCCTG
Source organism: Gammaproteobacteria bacterium (assembly GCA_024638385.1). GTDB lineage: Bacteria > Pseudomonadota > Gammaproteobacteria. Next base: position 37,265 of record JAHEKJ010000006.1, read on the forward strand.
GACGCATTCCTGGTATATCAGCTCTTCCTCGCCGGGCTTGAAATGGGTCAGCCAGACGTCGGGGCGGTGTTTCATCTTGAGGATATCCTCGCCGAGCAGCCGCGGACAGTAGTGCTTCGAAACCTTGCTGATTTCGATGTCGTTGTTGCAAAAAGCCGTCTCGACGAACAGCAGGTCGACGTTGGCGTAGGTGTCGAGGACTTCCCACAGGCTGTCGTTGGTTGTCGTATCGCCACTGAAGGCGACGCTGGCCCGACGCGACGAAACGCAATAGCCGACGCCCGGCACGGTGTGGTTGACCGGAATCATTTCGATTTCGCGCGAACGAATGCTGACCTTGTCGCCCGGCTTCATGATCTCGAACTGGATCGACGGCTTGTCGCGCGACGGCAACTCGGTGAAATCCGGCCAGATGACCCAGTTGAAGACATGCGCCTTGAGCGCCTTGATCGTTTTCTCCAGGGCGTGGACGACGACGGGCTCGTCGTGAACCCCGAACATGCTGTCGGCCAGCAACGGCAAACCGACGACGTGATCCATGTGCGAATGGGTCAGGAAAATGTGGCGGATGCCGGTCATCTGGTTGAGCGGCATATCGCCGAGCCCGGTGCCCGCATCGATCAGCAGATCGTCGTCGATCAGGAACGAGGTCGTGCGCAGGTTTGCGCCGATGCCGCCTGACCATCCCAGTACTTTTATTTGCATAGAATCAAGTCGCTAAGGTCTGAACTTGTCCAGATGCCCGGATTCCGCGCACGGCCATCGCGACCGCTGCGGAATCGCCGCCCGGCGGCGGCGTTCTCCCCGTATGCAATATCCGCGCGATTCGCGCCGGATTACCTATAGTATAGTCAAGGATATCGAAACCGGGCCGATTCGCCGCGCCGCCCGATTCACCGCTCCCGAAGCGCCCTGGCGGTAGTGCGACGGCCCCTGAATTCAGTTACACTGGATGCCCGGTCACCGCTGAAACAACATGTTCTCCACGATCGCCAGTACGCTAGCGACTCTGCTCTACTGCCTGTCGGCATATCTGATATTCAAGCAGCTCGGTAAGACCGGAAACCGACGCTGGCTTGCACTCGCGCCGGCAATCGCCGCGGTCCTGCTGCAGGCCGCCTCGCTCAATCGCCTGATCATTCAGCCCCAGAGCCTGAACCTCGGATTCTTCGCGGCGTTGGCGCTGATCACCTGGCTGATCTCGATCCAGATTCTGCTGTCGAGCGTGTACCGGCGGATCGAGAGCCTCGGTATTTTCGTCTTCCCGCTGTCGGGCCTGGCCAACGTCGTCGCCAGTCTGCACCTGTCCGACCACCTGATCGCGACCGGCGACAGCGCGATCAAGGGCCATATCATGATCTCGGTGATCGCCTACAGCCTGATCACGCTCGGCGCCTTCCAGGCCGGCTTGCTGGCCTACCAGGACCATTCGATTCGCCAGCACCAGCCGGGCGGCTTCATCCGTTTCCTGCCGCCGCTGCACGACATGGAAAACCTGTTGTTCCAGTTTCTCGGCTTTGGTTTCGTCTGCCTGAGCGCTTCCCTGCTGAGCGGATTCATCTACCTCGAGAATATCTTCGCGCAACAACTGGTACACAAGACCGTGCTGTCGATCGTTGCCTGGGTGATCCTCGGCATTCTGCTGTTCGGCCGGCTCCGTTTCGGCTGGCGCGGCAAGAAGGCCATTCGCTGGACCCTGTCCGCCTTCGCCTTCCTGATGCTGGCCTTCTTCGGCAGCAAGCTGGTGCTCGAATTCATCCTGGCCTGACGCGCGACAATCGGTGAGCGAGCTACCTCTCTACTGGTTTTTCATTGCCCTGGTCGGCCTGATCTTGATGTCGGCCTTCTTCTCCAGTTCGGAGACCGGGTTGATGAGCCTGAACCGCTATCGGCTCAAGCACCTGGCCGACAAGAATCACGGCGGCGCGGTGCGCGCGGTCGACCTGCTTAAACGTCCGGATCGACTGATAACGCTGATCCTGCTCGGCAACAACTTCGTCAACATCCTGATCACCCAGCTCGCGACCTACGTCGGTTTCCGACTCTACGGCGAGGCCGGCGTCGCGCTCGCGGCCGGGGTGCTGACGCTGGTGTTGTTGCTGTTCGCCGAGGTGACGCCGAAGACGCTGGCCGCGACCTACCCGGAGCGCATCGCGCTGCCGGCGGCCTACGTCTACAAGCCGCTGTCGAAACTGATGCTGCCGCTGGTCATCGCGATCGACTGGATGGCGAAGGCCGTATTGCGGCTGTTCATGATCTCCGCTCGCGGCGGCGCCGGCGACGCGCTGTCGCCCGAGGAGCTCAGGGTCGCGGTCAACGAAACCAGCGGCCTGATCCCCGATCCGCACCGCGACATGCTGCTGTCGATTCTCGATCTCGAGAAGGTCACGGTCGATGACATCATGGTGCCGCGCAACGATATCATCGGCATCGACCTCGAGGACGACTGGCACGAAACGCTGAACCTGATTACCAACCTGTCGTACACCCGCATCCCGATCTGGTCGGGCAATATCGACAACCTCATCGGCATCGCGCAGTTGCGCAAGGTCCTGCCGTTGATCCTGAAGGACGAGTTCACGCCCGAGGGCCTCGTCGCGCTGGTGCGCGAAGGCTATTTCATTCCCGAGGGCACTCCGCTGACCACGCAGTTGCTCAATTTCCGCAAGAACCGGCGACGCATCGGCTTCGTCGTCGACGAGTACGGCGACATCCAGGGCCTGGTGACGATCGAGGACATCCTCGAAGAAATCGTCGGCGAATTCACGACCGACCCGAGCGCGCTGCACCGACCCTTCTTCCAGGACGCCGACGGCAGTTTCCTGATCGACGGCTCGACGCATATCCGCGACATCAATCGCAACCTCGACGTGCACCTGCCGACCAAGGGACCGCGCACGCTCAACGGCCTGATTCTCGAACACATGGAATTCATCCCCGAGTCCGGCACCAGCCTCAAGATCAACGGCTACCCGATCGAGATCATGCAGGTCAAGAACAACATGGTCAAAACCGCGCGCATTTCGTTGCCCGAGGCGCCCGACGTGACCGAGCCCGACAGCGAAGTCCCGCTGGATGGCTAGGGCCACGGCACAGTTCCAGTGCCGCGAATGCGCGACGCTGCTGCCAAAGTGGGCCGGCCAGTGTCCCGATTGCAAGAGCTGGAACAGCATCGAGGAAATACCCGTGCGCGCGCCGGCGACCGGCACCCCTTCTCCCGGGTCCGCCAGCGCCGGCGCCGTGTTGACGCTGGACCAGATCCCGGCCAGCGAATCGCCGCGCTTTTCGAGCCATATCGACGAGCTCGACCGGGTACTCGGCGGCGGCCTGGTCGCAGGCTCGGTCGTGCTGCTCGGCGGCGATCCCGGTATCGGCAAGTCGACGATCCTGCTGCAATGCCTGGCGCAGATCGGCGGCGAGCATCCGGCGCTGTATGTCAGCGGCGAGGAATCGCTCGAACAGGTCGGCCTGCGCGCGCAGCGGCTCGGGCTCGCCGACTCGCGCCTGCAATTGCTCAGCGCAACCTGCGTCGAGGACATCCTCGCCCAGGCCGCCGCGTGCAAGCCGGCGGTGATGGTCGTCGACTCGATCCAGACCGTCTTCAGCGCGAGCCTGCAGTCGGCGCCCGGCTCGGTCAGCCAGGTGCGCGAATGCGCGGCGCTGCTGACCCGCTTCGCCAAGCAGGCGCGCTGCGCGATCTTTCTCGTCGGCCACGTGACCAAGGAAGGCCAGCTCGCCGGGCCGCGCGTACTCGAGCACATGGTCGACACCGTGCTCTACTTCGAGGGCGACCTGTCGACCCGGTTTCGCCTGATTCGCGCGGTCAAGAACCGCTTCGGCGCGGCCAACGAACTCGGTATCTTCGCGATGACCGACCAGGGACTGAAGCCGGTCGGCAACCCGTCGGCCATCTTTCTCGCGCAGCACGACCAGCCCGTCGCCGGCAGCGTGGTCATGGTCTCGCGCGAGGGCACGCGCCCCTTGCTGGTCGAAATCCAGGCGCTGGTCAGCGAATCGCACGGTGGTCACCCGCGGCGGCTGAGCGTCGGTCTCGAGTCGAACCGGCTGGCGATGCTGATCGCGATACTCCAGCGCCATGCCGGGATCCCGCTGCACGACCAGGACGTCTTCGTCAACGCGGTCGGCGGCGTGCGCATCGCCGAGACCGGCGCCGATCTCGCGATTCTGCTCGCGATCCTGTCGAGCTATCGCGACCGGCCGCTGCACCCGCGCATGCTGGTCTTCGGCGAGGTCGGCCTGTCGGGCGAAGTCCGCCCGGTCGCCAACGGCGAGGAGCGGCTGCGCGAGGCCGCCAAGCACGGCTTCGAGCGTGCCGTCATACCGCGCGCCAACCGGCCGCGGAGCAAGAGTTTCGGCGCCCTCGAGCTGATTCCGGTGGCTCATTTGGCGGATGCGCTGGATGCCTTATAATGCCCTCCGACCCGCAGGATTGAGACCGCGCCCATGGCCGAAAAAGAAACCGACAAGCTGAAGGAATTCGAAAAATCGTTGCAACAACTCGAGAGAATCGTCGGCCGCATGGAATCCGGCGAGCTCGGGCTCGAGGAGTCGCTGACGCAGTTCGAACAGGGCATCAAGCTGGCGAAAGCCTGCCAGGACACGCTGGCGAACGCCGAACTGAAGGTCGAGCAGCTGATCGAACAGAACGGCCTGCAGCAAACCGTGCCGCTCGAAGACCTTGATGAAGATTGATGCCGCGGATTTCGCATCCCGGATCGAAACCTACCAGCAACGCGTAGACGCCAGCCTCGAGCGCTGGCTGCCCGGGGCCGAGGTTCACCCGCAACGCCTGCACCGCGCAATGCGCTACGCCGTGCTCGCACCCGGCAAACGCGTGCGCCCGATCCTGGTTTACGCCACCGCGGCGACGCTCGACGTCGATCTCGCCCGGGTCGACGGCGCGGCCGCCGCCGCCGAAATCATCCACGCCTACTCGTTGATCCACGACGACCTGCCGGCGATGGACGACGACGACCTGCGCCGCGGCCGGCCGACCTGCCACCGTGAGTTCGACGAGGCCACGGCAATCCTCGCCGGCGATGCGCTGCAGGCGCTCGCGTTTTATATCCTGAGCCACGATCCCGCGATGACCGGCAGCGCGCGCGCGCGGCTGCAGATGATCGAGAAACTCGCGTTGTTTTCGGGCTCGCGCGGCATGGCCGGCGGTCAGGCCATCGATCTCGCCGCAGTCGGCAGGACCCTGAACGTGGCCGAGCTCGAGACCATGCACATCCACAAGACCGGCGCCCTGATACGAACCTGCGTGCAACTGGCCGCGCTGTCCGCTCCGCGCCTTGGCAAGAAGCGGTTTCGCGCGCTCGATTCCTACGCCAAGTGCATCGGCCTGTCTTTCCAGGTCATGGACGATATTCTCGACGTGGTGGGCAATACCGCGACGCTGGGCAAGACGCAAGGCGCGGACAGCGCCCGCGACAAGCCGACCTACCCGTCGATCATCGGCCTCGATGCGTCCTGGGAGAAAGCGCGCGAGCTGCACAATGGCGCGTTGCAGGCACTTTCGATATTTGGTGAGGAAGCCGACGTTTTACGGTATATTTCGGCATGGTTCGTCGAGCGAAAGTCCTGAGCTGGGCGCCAAGCCCGACAGGTGTGCTTTGAAAAGTATCAGCGAGACATATCCGCTCCTGGCGGAGATCGACAGCCCCGCCGATTTGCGCGCGCTCGATGCCAAGCAATTGCCCGTGCTGGCCGACGAGATTCGCGCTTTTCTGCTCGAAACCCTTGCGCATACCGGCGGGCATCTCGCGTCGGGCCTCGGCGCGGTCGAAATCACGATCGCGCTGCACTATCTGTTCGATACGCCGCACGACCGGGTTATCTGGGACGTCGGCCACCAGTGTTACCCGCACAAGATTCTGACCGGCCGCCGCGAGCGCATGTCGCAGTTGCGGCAAAAGGGCGGGCTGTCGGGTTTCATCAAGATTTCCGAATCGGAATACGATCACTTCGGCGCCGGTCACTCGAGCACGTCGATCAGCGCCGCGCTCGGCATGGCGATCGCGGCCGAAGCGCAGGGCATAGACCGCAAGACCATCGCGGTCATCGGCGACGGCGGCATGACCGCGGGCATGGCCTACGAGGCGCTCAACCACGCCGGCGCGATCGACAAGGATCTACTCGTCATCCTCAACGACAACGAGATGTCGATCTCGCCCAATGTCGGCGCGATGTCCAAATACCTGTCGAGTATCTGGTCGGGCAAGATCTACTCGAGCCTGCGCTCGGGCAGCAAGAAGGTGCTCAAGCACGTACCGACCGCCTGGGAGCTCGCGCGCCGCGCCGAGGAGCACGTCAAGGGCATGGTCACGCCGGGCACGCTGTTCGAGGAACTCGGGTTTTCCTATTACGGTCCGATCGACGGGCATAATCTCAACGACTTGCTGTCATTGATTCGGAACCTGCAACAGTTGTCGGGGCCGCGCATGCTGCACATCGTTACGCGCAAGGGCAAGGGCTACCCGCCGGCCGAGGAAGACGCGATCAAGTATCACGGCGTCGGCCCCTTCGATCCGGGCTCCGGCAAAAGCAAGGCTTCCGGCAAGCCCGGCATGCAGGCCTATACGGGAATCTTTTCCGACTGGCTGGTCGCCAAGGGCGAACAGGAGCCCCTGCTGCACGCGATCACGCCGGCGATGCGCGAGGGGTCCGGGCTGGTTCGCTTCTCCGAGGAAATGCCCGAGCGCTATCACGACGTCGGCATCGCCGAGCAGCATGCCGTCACGCTGGCGGCGGGCATGGCGCGTGACGGGCTCAAGCCGGTGGTCGCGATCTACTCGACCTTCCTGCAGCGCGCCTACGACCAGTTCATCCACGACGTCGCGGTGCAAAACCTCGACGTGACTTTCGCGGTCGATCGCGCCGGTATCGTCGGCGCCGACGGCGCAACCCACACCGGCAGCTTCGACCCCGCCTATGCCCGCTGCATTCCGGGGGTCGTCATCATGGCACCGGCCCATGGCAACGACATGTTCGAGCTGCTCAACACGGCCTATCATTACCCCGGCCCGGCGATCGTGCGCTACCCGCGTGACAGCGTCGCCAAGCCAGCGGCAATCGATGTCGACAGCCGGGTCGAGATCGGCAAGGCGCTCAAGGTCCGCGACGGCGGCACGACCGCGGTACTCGTCTTCGGCAGCCTCTACGCGGTGGCCTTGCCGATCGCCGAGGAGCTCGACCTGACGCTCGTCAACATGCGCTTCATCAAGCCGCTCGACGAGGCGATGATTCGCGAGGTCGCGCGCGCGCACGATTTTCTGGTCACCCTCGAAGACAGCAGCATTGCCGGCGGCGCGGGCTCGGCGATACTCGAGTTCATGAACCGGGTCGGCCTCGATACGCCGCTGCTGCAACTCGGCCTCGACGACGAATTTCCGGGACAGGGCAGCCGCGAGGAAGTGCTCGCAGACTACGGGCTCGATCCGGAAAACCTGCGCCGGGCGATCGTCGAGTTCACCCGCCTGCCGGCGCGCGCGCAAAAAACCTAGCCTGATCGTTGCATCGGTCGTAGCGCCGACGGCGCCGAAAACGCGCCGCTGCGGTGGTTTTTTTTCTTGTCGCGGGCGCGCCGAAATTATGGCTTACCGCAATCGATTCCCCTACAATGCCAATTGCACGGCCGTAAAACCGGGCAATTATTATCAGCAAACGGGTTAGATCATGTCCGAGACAGTAACCGGCACCGTTAAATGGTTTAACGACGCCAAAGGCTATGGATTCATTTCGCAGGAGGACGGAAAGGACGTATTCGTACACTACAGCGCCATCCAGGCCGAAGGCCACAAGACGCTGCAGCAGGGCCAGACGGTCACGATGAAGGTGACCGAAGGCGCCAAGGGCCCGCAGGCCGAAGACGTCACTCCCGCGTAAGACGATAACCATAACAAACCAGTCGCCGCGACCGGTCGTCCTGGCAGACTGGAGGAATCGACGAAATCCGAGATTTCGCTCGTTGCCGATTTGCCCTGCAGGATCGGCGTGACCCTCCGCACTTGAGGCGGCGGGAAATATGCCCATGTAATATTTGCCTCGTTCTCGTCACGCAGTATAATAACTGACCAATTTACTCGGTTATTAGCAGGCCAGTCCGAGCGGACCGCGACGATCACGGGCACGGCGTCAGCCATCCCGCCGACGACGAAACTGCACAGGAAATCAAATGAACGGTGAAGCAGCAACCAGGGTAGCCTCGATTCCCGACGTCCAGGGCACCGCCGATACGCGCAAGCTCGCGATCAAAAAGGTCGGCATCAAGGACATCCGACACCCCGTGGTCGTCAAGGACCGCTCCGAGGGTCTGCAGCATACGATCGCGACTTTCAACATGTTCGTGTTCCTGCCGCACCAGTTCAAGGGCACCCACATGTCGCGCTTCGTGCAGATTCTCAACCACCACGAGCGCGAAATCACCTACGCCTCGTTCAACGAGATGTTGCGGGAAATGGCCGAACTGCTCGAGGCCGAGTCCGGCTACATCGAGATGCACTTCCCGTATTTCGTCAACAAGAAAGCGCCCGTTTCCGGGGTCGAGTCGCTGCTCGACTACGAGGTGTCGTTAATCGGCGAGATCAACGCCGGCGTGACCAGCACCCGGATCAAGGTCCAGGTGCCGGTGACCAGCCTGTGTCCGTGCTCGAAATCGATTTCCGACTACGGCGCGCACAACCAGCGCTCGCACGTGACGCTGGATGCGCGGACCAACGGCTTCATCTGGATCGAAGAGTTGATCGAGATCATCGAGAAACAGGCTTCCTGCGAACTCTACGGCTTGCTCAAGCGTCCCGACGAAAAATTCGTCACCGAGCGCGCCTATGACAATCCGAAGTTCGTCGAGGACATGGTGCGCGACATCGCCGGCGAGCTGAACCGGGACGACCGTGTTCGTCAGTACGTGCTCGAGTCTGAAAATTTCGAATCGATCCACAATCACTCGGCCTACGCGCTGATCGAGCACGACAAGGACGCCGCGCAAGAATAGACGGCCTCCCCGGTCAGATCGTAATCCAGTCGAAACCCGCGTTCTGGCTCGCCAGGACCGGCGCCGGCAAGTCTTCGAGTTGCGCCAGCAGCGCGGCGACGATAGCCGGCGTGTTGTTCTTTTCCGAAATGTGCGCCGCGATCAGGCAAGCGAGCCCGCGAGTGTCGATCTGGCGCAACAGCGCGATCGATTGTTCGTTCGACAGGTGGCCGTGGTTGCCGCCGACGCGCTGTTTGAGCATTTCCGGGTAGGGTCCGCTGGCCAGCATTTCCGGATCGTAATTGAATTCCAGCAGCAGGCCGTCGAGACCGTCGAAGGCCTCGATCATGTGAGTCGTAACGTGCCCGGCATCGGTCAGAATGCCGAGCCGCTTGTCGCCGTCGTTCTGGCGGAATATGAACTGCAGGGGTTCGCTCGCATCGTGTGGCACCGTCACCGGCATTACCTCGAGATCGCCGATCTCCACCGGTCGGCCGGCGACCAGCGGTCGATAATCGAAATCCGGCGAAAACAATACGCGCGCGGTGCCGACCGCGGTCCACAGCGGGATTTCGAAGGCGCGACACAGCCGTTCGACGCCGCCGCTGTGGTCGCTGTGCTCGTGCGTCAACAACACGGCATCGATTGCCTCCGGCACCAGCCCGAGGCGCGACAGGCGCTGGCCGAACTGGCGCAGCGAAAATCCATTGTCGACGAGCAGCGTCGTCTCGCCGTGTTGTAGCAGGGTTGCGTTACCGCGGCTGCCGCTGCCCAGAGACGCGATCCGCACCGGGCCTACCTGAGTTGCTGGTGGAGCAGCGTGAGCAGCTCGGCACCCTCGGGAGTGGTGTCGATTTCACCCGCTTCGTTCTCGATCTCGACCCGGGTCAATTCGTGGGTTTCCTCGGACAATACCAGCGTGAATTTTTTCGCCACCTCTTCCGACGTCGAGCCTAACCCGAGGAAACCGTCCCGCTTTTTCACTTCCACGACCCGGGATTCGATCGTGATGAAACCCTCCTGCAACAGGCCGCTCTTGAACTCGGCTTTGACGATCGGGAAATTGAGTCGCTCGAGTTCATGATATACCCGGTTCCAGCCGATCTGGTACGGATCCCGCAACAGCAGAAACGGCGAGTTTTCGTCGTTGTCGAACCGAATCGTCGAGCGCGGCGAGAACAGCCGGGCGCGCGCGACCCGCCGCTCCGCCTCGGTTTGCTCGAGTCCGAGGTGAATCATCAGCCGCGACAACATTTCGATCTCGAGCTGGGGCTCGGGTTGACGAAACCGCCAGATGTTGCCTTCGACGTCACCCGGAGAGTAACGATCGCCGACAGCCAGCGTGTGTACGTACTCGGTGCCGCGATGGGCGATATAGACGCGGCTGCCGCCCGTCGTAGGATTGCGCTCGACGCGGATTTTGAACTGGTCCTGGGTGGCGGACAGATCGTCGCCGGAAAACAGGCGTCCGAACCACGATCCTCCCTCCTTGTTCGCGCCCTCTTCTCTGAGCACCCACTCGGTTTGCATGATGCCGATGACCGGTTCGTCGACGATCAGGCGAAAGCCCTCCTCGAACCAGAAGCTTCTGACCCGCTGGTAAACCTCGGTCACGGGTGCATCGACCTCGAGCCAGTAAAGGTCGCCGCTTCCCTCGAGACGCACGTCCTCGACTTTCGCCAGCACCGGCACCTTGTTGCGTTCGTTCGGGTCATCGCCGCTGAATGCCGGCGGAAGCTCGAAAGCCGATTCGACCTCGAAGCGCGCGAGGTCCGGCGGCAACTCGAGATATTCGCCGGTCGCCGCATCGAGATAGCGACGATCGAGGTCGGTCTGGCAAGCCGCCAGCGTAACGGCCAGAATCGCGACGGCCGCCCCTGTTCGGGTTTTCATAAGGCGCCGCAGGCGATCAGGGCTTGACGCAAGGGTTCGTGGTGTTCTGGGGACAATTCCGTCATCGGCAAGCGCAGGTTAAGCTCGCCGAATCCCATTTGCGCGACCGCCCACTTCGCCGGAATCGGGTTGGACTCGATAAACAGCAGGCGGTGCAACTCGGCGATCTCGGCATCGGCGGCGCGCGCCTCCTCGGCCTTGCCGTCGAGCGCTAGCCGGATCATGTTCGCCATTTTTGCCGGGACCACGTTGGCGGTGACCGAGATCGCGCCATGGCCACCGTTGAGCACGAATTCGCAGGTGGTCGAATCGTCGCCGGTCAGCAGCGCAAAGTCGTCGCTTACCTGGCGCTTGATGTCGGCCAGTCGCTGCATGCTGCCGGTGGCTTCCTTGATGCCGACGATATTGCCGACCCGGGCCAGCTCGGCGACGGTATCGGCCTGCATGTCGCAGGCGGTCCGCCCGGGCACGTTGTAGAGAATTTGCGGAATGTCGACGGCCTCGGCGATGGCCCGGTGGTGCAAAACCAGACCGCGCTGCGTCGGCTTGTTGTAATAAGGCGTAACCAGCAGGCAGGCCTCGGCGCCAACCTTGTGCGCGCAACGTGTCAGCTCGATCGCCTCGGCGGTCGAGTTGGCGCCGGTGCCGGCAATCATCGGCACTCGCCGATCGATGATCTCGTAGCTGCGTTCCAGCAGCTCGCAGTGTTCGGCCGGGCTCAGGGTCGCCGATTCTCCGGTCGTGCCCGCAATGACCAGTCCGCTGGTGCCCTCGCGAACGTGAAAATCGATCAGCGCTTCGAGCGTTTCGTAATCGACGTCGCCATTGCCGAGCATTGGCGTCACCAACGCGACGATACTACCTTTGAACATGAATTACCTCGCTGCCCCGCGGGCGCTCAAGGGGCGTATGTTATATAGAAAAGCGGGCGTTTTGAAGTCATTCGGCGACCATGTCGGCGGTCGGCCAGGCCTTGATGATAGCCTGGATCAGCGTCGCCAGCGGAATCGCGAAGAAAACCCCCCAGACGCCCCACAGGCTGCCGAAAAAGACCACCGCGACAATGATCGCGACCGGGTGCAGGTTGACGACCTCGGAGAACAGTAACGGCACGAGCAGATTGCCGTCGAGAAACTGGATGAAGGCGTAAATCGCCATCAGCCAGCCGAACTGAGACGTGAAGCCCCATTGAAAAAAGGCAATCAGTGCCACCGGGATCGTGACCACGGTCGCGCCGACGTAGGGGATGATGACCGAAAGCCCCACCGCGAGGCTCAACAGGATCGCGAAATCGAGTCCCATCAGCGCGAACGCGACATAACTCGAGGCCCAGATGATCAACACCTCGATCACCTTGCCGCGAACGTAGCTGGCGATCTTGACGTCGAGTTCGGCCCAGACCGTGCGCAGCAGGCGTCGCTCTTGGGGCAGGAAATCTGCGAGCCAGCGCAGAATCAGGTCCTTGTCCTTGAGAAAGAAGAAAACCATCAGCGGCAGCAGAATCATGTAGACGAAAAACGTGATGACACCGACCACCGAAGCCAGCGACAGGCTGACGACGCGCTGCCCCATTTGCGTCAGCTCGGTGCGCGCGAGCGTCAGCACTTCCTCGATCTGCCTCGCCGAGACGTAGTCCGGGTATTGCTCGGGTAACTGCAACAGTAGCTGTTGTCCCCGGCCCAGCATCGACGGCAGCGCGCGGATCAGATCGGTGACCTGCTTCGACAACAGCGGCAGCAGCACGAAAATTACGAACAGGATCGCCGCAACCATCAGCGCGGTGACGACGCTCGCCGCGACCGTGCGACCGAGGTTGATTCGCGCCATCCACGCGACCATGCCCTCGGCGAGGTAGGCGATGACGATCGCGACCAGGATCGGCAGCAAGTGGTCGCTCAGCAGCAACACGGTCGAGACGCCGACGATCAGGATGAAAGCGAAGATTACCGTCTGCGGATCGGTGAAGTGGCGGCGGTACCAATCCTGGATGATTTCAAACATGGTCGGTCGACAAAATGACTGCTAACAAATGCGGCTCAGGCGTGATTCTTGAAGTAAGCCCGGGCGAACTCGAGTAATTCCTCCATGATCGTGACCCGGAATTTCTGTCGCTGACGGACGAACGAGAAGGGTCGCGAGAGCGGCGGGTCGAGCTGTATCTCGCACAGCCGGTCGAGCTTGAGTTCCTTGTCGATGATCGATCGCGAGATGATCGTAATTCCCATTCCGGCCTCGACCGCGCCCTTGATCGCTTCGGGACTGCCGAGCTCGAGCGAAAAATTCATGTCGGATGGATTGATCTTCTGTTCGATCAGGTACTGCATGATGACGTCGCGCGTGCCTGACCCTTCCTCGCGGCTGACGAACGGATACTTGACGATGTCCGCCGCCTTGACCCGTTCGCCGCGCCGGCACAGCTCGTGGTTGGGCTCGGCAACGACGACCAGTTGATCGTCGTGACAGACTTCGACGATCAGATTCTTGTTACTGACCGGCGACTCGACCACGCCGAGGTCGATGACGTTGTGTTCGACCATCGACACGATACCCTCGGAATTCGATACCTTGAGGCGCAGATTGATGTCGGGGTACTTGTTCTTGAACTCGCCCAGCAGCGCCGGCAGCATGTATTCGGCGATCGTCGTGCTCGCGCCGATGGTCAGTGCGCCGCTGATTTCGCCGGTCAGGTCGCGTACGCCGTTCTCCATTTCCGCGTAAAGGTCGAAGATCCGTTCGGCAAACTCCGCGACGCGTTCGCCGGCCGGCGTCAGGCTGACCTTGTTATGGGTGCGATCGAATAGCCGGGTATTGAAATATTCCTCCAGTTGACGAACCTGGAAGGTCACCGCCGGTTGCGTCATGTGCAGCGCCTCGGCCGCCTTGGTGAAGCTCAGCAGCTTGGCCACGGTGTGAAAAACCTTCAGTCGGCGGTCGCTCATCGCAGGCTTGAGCCCGGTGAATCGGGTCGAACATTATATATTGTTTTTATACTAGCCGACAGAAGATATAAATTTGATTGATGATCAACCGGTTCCGGCGCGCTTTCCGTTTCACGTAGTACATTAAATAAAGATGGTAAATATTTGGATGACAGCTATTCTTGTCACTCGTAGACTAGCGAAAATTCCGACGGAACTCGAAATGCTTATGCGCTACCTGATTTGCCTGATTCCGGTGCTTCTGTCGGCGTCGGCGATGGCGGGTTCGATTCACAAATGGGTCGACGAGGACGGCAACGTGCACTACGGCGACGCGCCCCCGGTCTCGGCCCAGACCGAATCGGTTCGCGTGCAATCGGCGCCGACGAATCCGGGCCGATCGCTGCCACGCCTGTCGTCGCCCGGCGATACCGGCGAAAACGATGCCGCCACCGCGGCCGCCGACGATGCCGGCGGCGTGCCGAAAGATCAGGCCCAGATCGCGTGCGAACAGGCACGCCAGGATCTCAAGGTAATCAAAACCAGCAGTCGGATCAAACTGCGCTCGGCCGACGGTTCGACGCGCTACATGACCAGCGAAGAAATCGACCAGCGCAGGCAACAGGCCGAGGCCGACGTCCAGCAGTTCTGCAACTAGTCGGCGGGCGGTTACATCCCCCGCCGAAGCTCTATAATACGCGGATTCAGATTGCCGCGGGCCGGTCCCGCAATCGAGCCGACATGCAAGCTTCCCGATTCCATTTCGCCACGCTGAAGGAGACTCCGGTCGACGCCGAGATCGTCAGCCATCAGCTGATGCTGCGCGCCGGCATGATCCGCCGTCACGCGGCCGGCATCTACAGCTGGCTGCCGCTCGGCTTGCGCGTGCTGCGCAAGGTCGAGCACATCATTCGCGAGGAAATGGACCGGGCCGGCGCGCTCGAATGCCTGATGCCGTCGTTTCAGCCGGCCGAGCTGTGGCAGGAATCCGGGCGCTGGGACCAGTTCGGGCCTGAATTGCTGCGCCTGCAAGACCGGCACGAACGCGACGCTTGCGTCGGCCCGACCCACGAGGAAATCATCACCGACATTTTCCGCCGCGAAGTCAGCAGTTATCGCCAGTTGCCGCTCAATTTCTACCAGATACAGACCAAGTTCCGCGACGAGATCCGGCCACGCTTCGGCGTCATGCGCGCGCGCGAATTCATCATGAAGGACGCCTACTCATTCGATCTCGATCCGGCCGGGATGCAGCGCGCCTACGAAATCATGGACGCAGCCTACGTCAGGATTTTCGATCGATTCGGACTCGATTATCGCGCGGTCGCCGCCGATTCCGGCGCGATCGGCGGCGCCAAATCACAGGAGTTCCACGTGCTCGCGGATTCGGGCGAAGATGCGATCGCATTCTCCGATTCGAGCGACTACGCGGCCAACGTCGAGCTCGCCGAAACCCTGCCGCCGACCGGCGAACGGCCGGCGCCGGGCGCGGCCATGGCGATCGTCGACACGCCGCGGATGCACACGATCGAGGACCTGGCGCGAGGTCTGCACGTCGACCCGAGTCGCTGCCTCAAGACCCTGATTGCCGAGGCCGAAGATGGCGGCCTGGTCGCGCTGATCCTGCGCGGCGACCACGAACTCAACGCCCTCAAGGCGGCCCGCCAACCCGGGGTAGCGAGCCCGCTGCGTCTGGCCGAACGCGACCGCATTCGTGAGCGGCTCGGCCACGACATCGGCTCGATCGGGCCGATCGGTCTCGACATCCCGATTTTCGTCGATCATGCCGCGGCCGCGGTCGCCGACTTCGTTTGCGGTGCCAATCAGAACGACAGACATTACGTCGACGCCAACTGGGGACGCGATTGCGACGAACCGGCGGCGGTGGACCTGCGCAACGTCGTCGACGGCGACCCGAGCCCCGACGGTAAGGGCCGGCTCAAGATCCTGCGCGGCATCGAGGTCGGGCACATCTTCCAGCTCGGGCAGAAGTACTCGCAGTCGATGCAGGCCAGCGTCCTCGACGAGCAGGGAAAATCGGCGACCCCCTACATGGGTTGCTACGGTATCGGCGTAACCCGCGTCGTCGCCGCGGCCATCGAGCAAAATCACGACGACCGGGGCATCATCTGGCCCGATTCGCTGGCCCCGTTCCAGCTCGCAATCTGTCCGATCAACTACCACAAGTCCGAGGCGGTCCGGGAAGCCGCCGACCGGCTTTACCGCGATTGCGTCGAACGCGGGCTCGAGGTCCTGCTCGACGACCGTGGCCTGCGTCCGGGCGTCATGTTCTCGGACATGGAATTGATCGGCGTGCCGCGGCGTATCGTATTGAGCGAGCGCGGGCTCGCCGATCGGCAGTTCGAATACAAGGGTCGCAGCGACGACGAAGCGCAAAACCAGTCGCTCGACGCGCTCACCGATTTTCTCGACGAACTGTTCGGCAGATGATGACGCGCGCGCTGGTTACATTGATGCTGTGGCTCGCGCTCGGCGCGGTGTCGGCGAACTCGGCGCCGCCGCCCGACCCCGAACTGCGACGCCTGCTACAGGAGGCGATTGCCAGCGACAACGGCTTCGTCGACCGCTTCGACGCCCAGGTCTGGCTGCTCGACATGTCGCGCCGACTGGAGAAGTTCGTCGTCGATCCAGCCACCCGAATCGAAATTCTCAAGCAGGTGCATTACGAGTCCACCCGCGTCGGCCTCGAGCCGGAACTGGTGCTCGCCGTGATCGAGGTCGAAAGTCACTTCGACCGATTCGCCATCTCGGTGTCGGGAGCGCGCGGTCTGATGCAGGTCATGCCGTTCTGGCTCGACGAAATCGGCATTTCCGATCGAAACCTGTTCAAGATCCGCACCAACCTGCGCATGGGTTGCACGATTCTGCGCTATTACGTCGACATGGAGCCCGACGATCTCGGCCGCGCGCTCGCGCGTTATAACGGCAGCCTCGGCAAGACCGTCTACCCGAACAAGGTCATCACGGCGCTGCGCCGCAACTGGTTCAAGCACTAGGCGTCGGGCGTCGTGCGGCGCGCCTGCCATAGCACCAGGGCGAGGCTGCCGACCGACAACAGCAGCAGTGGGGCGATGACAGCGGGATCCAGCAGCACGTCGAAGGAAAGGCTGCGCGCGGCGTCGTCGATCACCCGCGCGTAGACGTACGACTTGATACCGATGCCGAGAATCGCGGCGGCGACGAAATCCGGTAATCGCGCCTTCAGCAAACCGGCGCTGTAGTTGACCAGCGAATGCGGGAATCCCGGGAAAACGCGCAACGCGAACAGCGCGAAAAAATTATCGTGGCGTCGCAGCAGGCGGTAGGCGCGCGAGCGATGCAACCGCTCGAGCCAGTCCTGTGTCAGGTAACGCGAAAACAGGTAGGCGCCGATGCCGCCGAGGGTCCCGCCGGCGGTCAGGATCAGCGTCGCCAGAACCGGCGGGTAGAGCGGCGCCGCAACCCACAGGAACAGCGAACCGGCCAGCGCGAAGGTGAACAACACCGCCTGCGCCGCCACCAGAACCAGCGCGAGCCACCAGTACTGGGTGTAGCCGCGCGCGATTTCGAGCAGGGCCCTCGCGTCGAGCCAGCCCGCGATTTCGAGCAGGATTCCGAGCACGATCAACAGCGCGATCAGCACGAGCTTGCCGATCCGGCGGCGCCGCGACGAAATCACCCGATGGCCCTTGGTCACGCCGGAACCTATTGCAAATCGGCGAGACTCGCCGGTTCCCAGCGGGCGTGCTGCAGCCGCCATCGATCGTCGCGCACCAGCCGCAACTCGAATCGATACAGCCGCGCGCGCAGCGACGGCAGCGCGCTGATGTCCGAGATCACGCTGCCCGCCATCGCGACGAACAGCCGCACCTCTGCCTCGCCGCCGCCGAGCAATCGGACCTCGTCGACCCGGGTGAACAGGTGGATGTTCTTGTGGCGGAAAAAATAGGCCCGCAACAGTTTCAGCAATTGCTCGCGATTATAGCCCTTCTGGTCGAGGTAATCCGGGTGCAGCAGCGCCTCGACGGCGTCGACGCTGCGCGCCTCGCCGGCCTCGACGCCGTGCGCGACGAATTGCCGAACCTCGGCCTCGGGCGACAGGCGTTCGTCGCTACAGGCGCAAAGCGCCAGCAACGCCGACAGGCACAGTGCGCGCCACCGGCCGCGCGCCATTCAGCCCTCGATGCGCGGTGGCGCGACCTTGAGGACTTCCTCGATCGTCGTAATACCGCGTGCGACCTTTTGCGCGCCGGCGAGATTCAGCGGTTTCATACCGTGGCGAATCGCGGCCTTGCGAAACTTGACGAGGTCGAAATTGTCGTTGATCGCGCGTTTCAGGTCATCGCCGATCTGCAGCATCTCGTAAATGCCCACGCGGCCGATGAAACCGGTCTGGCGACATTCGAGGCAACCGTCGGCGGCGGAGATCTTGTCCGGCGGCGACGTCGTCCACGGCTTGATCAGGGCCTGCCAGTCGAGCAGGTTCAGAGCGACGTCTTGCTTGCAATGCGGGCACAGCGTGCGCACCAACCGCTGCGCGACCACGCCGATCAGCGTCGCATTGATCAGGTACGACGGGACGCCGATCTCGTTGAGGCGCGCGATCGCCGACGGCGCGTCGTTGGTGTGCAGCGTCGACAGCACCAGGTGTCCGGTCAACGCGGCCTGGACGGCCATTTCGGCGGTTTCGCGGTCGCGTATCTCGCCGACCATGATGACGTCCGGGTCCTGGCGCAGCAGCGTCTTGACGCCGGAAGCGAAATCGAGGTCGATGTTGTGCTGCACCTGCATCTGGTTGAAGCTCGGCTCGACCAGTTCGATCGGGTCTTCGATCGTGCATACATTGACCTCGGGGGTGGCCAGCTGCTTGAGGCTGGTGTAAAGCGTCGTGGTCTTGCCCGAGCCGGTCGGACCGGTGACGAGGATGATGCCGTGCGGGCGCTGAATCATCGAATTCCAGAGATCCGACTCGGATTTCTCGAGTCCGAGCGCGGCGAAGTTCTTGACCAGCACCTCCGGGTCGAAAATCCTCAGCACGAGTTTCTCGCCGAAGGCGGTCGGCATGCTCGACAGGCGCAGCTCGATTTCGGCGCCGTCGGGCGATCGCGTCTTGATGCGGCCATCCTGCGGTTTGCGCTTTTCGGCGACGTCGAGCCGTCCCATGATCTTTATCCGGCTGACGACCGCGGCGGTGATATTGGCCGGTATTTCGTAAACCTGGTGCATGACGCCGTCGATACGAAAACGCACGTTGCCCTGTTCGCGCCGAGGCTCGATGTGAATGTCGCTGGCGCGCTGGTTGAACGCGTATTGCATCAACCAGTCGACGATGCTGACGATATGCTGATCCTCGGCGTCGACCGCACCGGTCTTGCCGAGCTCGATGAGCTGTTCGAGATTCTGGATATTGCCCGGCATATCGCCGGAGCTTTTCAACCCGGCGCCGTCCATTGCCTTGCTGACGCTGTAGAACTCGACCAGGTAGTTTTTCAGCTCGCCGGGATTGGCGAGCACCGTCTTGATCGGCTTGTTGACGGTGCGTTCGAGTTCGTTCATCCATTCGAGGTCGAACGGGTCGGTGACCGCGATGACGACCTCGTCCGCGCCGACCTTGACGGCGAGTATCCGAAAGCGCGATGCGTAGGCGTAGGACATGATCGAGGTGCACGCGGCCACGTCCATCTTCAGGGGGTCGAAATGGTAGCGCGTCTGGCCGGATTGCGTGGCCAGCCAGTCGGTCAGCCGGTCCAGCGTCAATACCTCGTCGGGCCGCGACAGATTGCTCCACTGGCGGCCGGCGATGATCTCGATGGGGTGCAGGTTTCGTCGATCCTGTTCGGAGACCAGCGAGGAGATCATGCTGGCCTTGTCCGGCTCGACCATCTCCTGCGCGACCAGCAGCTCGAGTATCCCCTCGAGGGTACAAACGGGTTTCGTCACGGTGAAATTCATGGCGGATATCTAAAGCATATTAGCAGGAATTCGGCATCTTGCACTGCGCCGGACGGCGCCTCATTGCTGCCGTGCCGCCCACTTTTCGATGAATTGCTCGATCATGTCACCGGTGACCGGACCGACCTGCCGCGCGACGACCTCGCCCTTCGGCGTCACCAGGAAAGTCGTCGGTAATCCCGGGATCAGCCCGAGCTCGGATTCCTGCGTCGGCCCGGAGGTGAAGATCGGGTAGGTGATGAAATAGTCTTCGAGAAACGCTTCGAGGCGCTGCCGGCCGATCAGTTCGGCATTGATGCCGATCACGACCGCGTCGTGTTCGGCATGGCGGTCGTGGAAATCCTGTAAATCCGGCATTTCGTAGAGACAGGGAGGGCACCAGGTCGCCCAGTAGTTGACGACGACCCATTTACCGAGAAACGCCTCCAGGTTGGTCTTGCGACCGTCGACGCCGGTCAACGGCATGTCGAGTGCGGCGGCCCCGAGACTCGCCAACATCAAACCCACTAACAGTATCAATCTCGGCATCGGCCGGACCCCAGGCATACAGTTAACGCTTAGAAGGGATTCGCTACGCCCGAGTTCCGGGCGGATGAGGATTTTCGTCGTTTCAACCGGGCAAAAAAAAGCCCGCTCGAGGCGGGCTTTTTCGTCACTGGTCAGGATTTCACTGCGCCAGGTATTCCAGGTCCGAGGCTTCGGTAACACCAATCGACCAGGCGCCACGCGTCTTCGCGTGGTTGATCGCGGCAGCACGCTCGGCGCCCTGGGCTTTCGGAATGTAGAAGTACTGGCCCGGGAAAATCAGGTCGGCATCCTTGATCTGGCCGGAATTGGCCTTGTAGATCAGCGGCCACATGAAGGGGTCGCCGTAGATGGTTTGCTGACCGGAGATGTTCCACAGGTTGTCGCCGGCGACCACGAGATAACCACCCAGGTACGGTGAGTCGTCTTCCGCTACCGTCATCGGCTCGTCACCGGTATCGCCCAACGCGGCGATCGCGTCGGCGGCCATGTCCTCGGCCTTGTTGGCGAGAATCTTGGCACGCACGTGTTCGCAGTTCTCGGCTGCTGCCTCGGCTTCTTCAATTATCTTCGCCGCCTCTTCCCACTCGGCGCCAAGGTTTCTCGCACGGGCGTTCTTGAGCTTGGCCGCATAGATCGCGTTGCGAACCTCAGGCGTTGCACCCTCGCATTCATCTTCCATTGCGGTATCCATATCGTCCGTTGTGGACGTCTGTTGACAGCCGACGATGAGACCCGAAGTGAGCAGGGCAATCGCCGCCACCTTGAGGAGTTCAGTTGGTTTCATCTATTGTTTTCTCCAGAACTTTGTGGAAAGAGAGTATAGGTTATTTTTGAGAGCCCATTTTGCCCGGAAGACTACATCGATCAACCCGTTAGGGCAAGTTTTTAACGTAAATATTACTCATTTGGGGCTGATTGTAGTTTAGATCGGAAACATTTCCAGCAACGGGGGCGAAGACGACGCATTTCGGGCCCGGCGCCGCGCCGGCGATTAATATTGCCTAAGCCGGATCGATCAGGTAAAACATCGCCGAAACCGGTCGCCACGGACCCTGCCATGAGCCACGACAAGATCGTCATTTACCACAACCCGGCCTGTAGTAAATCGCGCGAGACCCTGCAGCTGCTCGAAGCGAATCAATGCGCGCCGGAAATAGTCGAATACCTCGAGGAACCCCCGACTCCGGTGGAGCTGAAACGGATCATCGGCCTGCTCGGCGTCTCGGCGCGCGACCTGCTGCGCACGACCGAAGCCGTTTATCGCGACGCCGAGCTCGACGACGATTCGCTCGGCGACGACGAAATCATCGAGGCGATCTGCGAGTATCCCGCGCTGTTACAGCGCCCCATCGTCGTCTTCGGGAGCAAGGCCGTTATCGGCCGTCCGCCGACCAGGGTGCTAGAACTCATTGCCTGAAATCCTGATCGTTTTTTTCAGTCGTCACGGCAGCGTCGCGCGCATGGCCGAGCAGGTCAGCCTCGGCGTCGACGCCAATCCCGACTGTACGGCCGTCGTCCGCAGCCTGCCACCGGTTTCGGCCGAGACCGAGCAGGTCGCGCCGGCCGTGCCCGAGTCGGGGTTACCCTTCGCGCGCAGCGCCGACCTCGAAAACTGCGACGGGCTGATCCTCGGCAGCCCCGGCTACTTCGGCAACATGGCCGCGCCGCTGAAGTACTTTCTCGATCAAACCACGCCGCTGTGGCTGTCCGGCGCGATGATAGGCAAGCCGGCCGGCGTCTTCACCGCGACGCAAAGCCAGCACGGCGGCCAGGAAACGGTGCTGACCAGCATGATGTTACCGTTGCTGCATCACGGCATGGTGATTTGCGGAATCCCCTACTCGGAGCCGGCGTTGAACCAGACTGCGACCGGCGGCACGCCCTACGGCGCGAGCCACGTCGCCGGCCAGCAGGGCCGCGAACTGAGCGAACACGAAATCTCGGCCTGCCGGGCGCTCGGTGCACGGGTCGCCGGGCTGGCCTGCCGGCTCGCCTGAACCCGGGCCGAGCGCGTGCATCCACTCAAGATCGTCAGCCTGCTGTCGTGGCTCACGCTGTTCGTGACGCAACTCGCCCTCGCCTGGCCCGGATTCGGCATCGCTCTCTATTGGCCGCTAGTCGCCGCCGCGCCGCTGCTGCTGCCGCTCGCCGGCCTCTGGCACGGTCGCCTTTACACCTACCGCTGGGTCGGCTTCGTCGCGTTGCTCTATTTCTGTCTCGGCGTCGCCGAACTCGTTGCCAGCCCGGGTTTGCGCGCGTATGCGTACGCGACCACGGTTGCCAGTATCGGCCTGTTTCTCGGCAGCATCTACTACGCCCGTTATCTCGGGGCGACCCGGTGATTATTCCGCGGTCTCGGCCAGGGTCTGCTTGATCAGCGGGATCGTCACTCGCCGCTGTCGCGACAGCGAGGCCCCGTCGAGCCGCTCGAGAATCGCCATCTGTGCGCGCAGGTCGCGCGCGTGGTGGGTCAGCAGATAGCCCAGCACCTCGTTCGAAAGCTCGAAGCCGAGCAGGCGCGCGCGCCGCGCGAGAATGCTGCGCAGGTCATTTTCGTCGTGATCCGGCAACGGCAGCAACAGACCCCATTGCAGACGCGAACGCAAGTCCTCGAGTCGCAAGGGCAACACCGCCGGCCGCTGCGACAACGCGTATACGAGCCGGCATTCGCCGTCGCGGCAACGGTTGATGACACGATAACAACGGGCTTCCCACTCCGGCAGGCCGGCGATCGCGTCGAGATTGTCGATCGCGATGAGGTCGCCCGAATCGAGACCGTCGAAACCGGCGGCATCGGCCTGCGCAAAATCGAACGCGTCGTAGAGCTGCAACTGCCGGCCCTGGCCGTGGGCGAAGCGCGCACAGGCATTGAGCAGATGCGTCTTGCCGCTCGCCGGTCCGCCGAGCAAACCGATCTGGGCCTCGCCGTGGCCGAGCACGAGAGCCTGCAGATTGTCGACGATCAGGCCGGCGTCGGCGGTAAAGAAATTATCGAAACTGAACTTGCGATCGAGCGCCAGCGGTAAGGCGATCTGTTTGATTAGCCACCCCCGCGATCGATGTAGCTGTAATTCAGAATGACCTGGCTCTCGCCCTGGGTCGATACCTGCGGAAAATTTTCCTGCTCGAGGACCTCGCCGAATTCGATCAGCCGCTGCAAATCCTCGGGCGCGTTGCGCAGTTCGAGCCGATAGGTGACGACGCCGCGCCCGATCGTCGCGACGCGCGCGCTCTCGACGGCGGTGAGCTTGGCGAGATAGCGTTGCACCGCGACCAGGTCGGCAATACCGTCGAGGTTGGAGACGCTCAGCAGCAGCGACTGGTCGACGCGGCGATGATCCTCGAGCGCATACTCGAGCGCCAGAATTCGCGCGAGGTGGCGGATGCCCTGATCGACCGCGTCTTTCTTCGATGACGCCTTGTGGGTCCACTTGAAAATCTGCTCGGCGAAGCGCACTTCCCAGTCGCCTCGCCAACCCTCGCCGCTGCGGCCGACGATCTGGCCGACGACCAGCGCATCGGGCGCGTAGCGCGCCGCCATCGTGTAAATGTTGTCGTACTGGCGCGAGACGATATCGCCGATCCGGACCAGCGCGAGATCCTGCAAATCCATCAGCGGGAACAGCACCGGTACCGCGTGGCGCTCCGCCGCCTGGTCGAGCAGTTCGATCATGTCCGGCGTCGCGTCTTCCGACACCATCCGGATGCGTTCATTGACGTCGTAGGCAACCACCAGCAGGCTGCTCGGCCGTTCGCGACCCCAGACCGGGAAATTGTTATCGCGCAGCAGGCTTTCGATCAACTGCTGATCGAAATCGATGCGCAGGTAGAGGCGACCGCTGTCGAATTCGGCGTCGGGCAGCGTGCGGTTGACGTAGCGGAACTGCTTGACGTAACGCGCGGCGCCCTCGATCGGCCGTTCGAACGCCGGGCTACGCAGCGCATCGTCGGAGCCGCTGACCTTGACCACGACCTGCCGGAAGGCTTCGCGAAAAGCGTCGAGCCGCAGGCTCGTGGTCTGGTCCGCGATCGGCAGCTCGACGGTGTACAGGTCATCGACCGTCACCGCCGCGGCCGGTAACCCAAGGCACAGCAATATCAGCAGGACGCTGACTCTAATCGACTTCATCACTCTCGGGACGCTCGCGCAAGCATTTCTTCACAAGCCGTGTAAAATAACACACCCGATCTTTCCTGAACCAGCGAAATGAGTCTCGATACTTCCCTGAGCTATCGCGAGGCGGGCGTCGATATCGATGCCGGCAACGCGCTGGTCGAGCGCATCAAGCCGGCGATCAGGTCGACCGTGCGGCCCGGTTGCGTCGGCGGTATCGGCGGTTTTGGCGGCCTTTTCGAACTTCCGCTCGAGCGCTACCCGAAGCCGCTGCTCGTGTCCGGCGCCGACGGCGTCGGCACCAAGCTGAAGCTCGCGATCGATCTTGGAATCTACGACAGCATCGGCATCGACCTGGTCGCGATGTGCGCCAACGACATTGCCGTGCTCGGCGCCGAGGCGTTGTTCTTCCTCGACTACTACGCCAGCGGCAAACTCGACGTCGACCAGGCGCAGCTAGTGGTCGAGGGAATCGCCACGGGTTGCCGCGAAGCCGGCTGCGCGCTGATCGGCGGCGAAACCGCCGAGATGCCGGGCGTCTACGCCGACGGCGATTTCGATCTCGCCGGCTTTTGCGTCGGCATCGTCGACCGCGACCGGGTCATCGACGGCAGCCGCGTGGCCGTCGGCGATCACCTGATTGCGCTGGCTTCGTCGGGCGTGCATTCGAACGGCTTTTCGCTGGTACGCAAGATCGTCGAACGAAGCCGCGCCGATCTGGCCGCCGATTGCGGCGGGCAGACGCTCGCCGAAGCGCTGCTGCGACCCACGCGGATCTACGTTCGCAATCTGCTCGCGCTCGCCGAGCGTCATCGGCCGCACGCGATCGCGCATATCACGGGCGGGGGATTGACCGACAACCTGCCGCGCGTCCTGCCGCCGGCCACGGCGGCCCGCATCGACCTGTCGAGCTGGCAACCGCCGCCGGTCTTCGCCTGGCTCGAGCGCGAAGGCGGGATCGCGCAAAACGAGATGCTACGCACCTTCAACTGCGGTGTCGGCATGGTGCTCGCGGTGGCCGGCGACGAGGCCGAGGACTGCCTCGGGCGCCTCGGGGAGCTCGGCGAAACCGCCTGGCCGATCGGCGAGGTCGTCGCCCGCGAAGACGGGCCGGCGGTCGTCTACGCATGAGCTCGCCGCTGGCGCTCGCGGTGCTGATCTCGGGCAACGGCAGCAACCTGCAGGCCATCATCGACGCGATCGAGGCCGGCAGCCTGAACGCCGATATCCGCCTCGTGCTCGCCAACGAGGCGGACGCCTTCGGCCTGACGCGCGCGGCGCGCCACGGCATCGCGACTCGCGTGATCGACCACCGCAATTATCCCTCGCGCGAAGCCTTCGACGCCGCGCTGCTGGCGTGCCTGCAACCGCTCGAACCCGACTACATCGTGCTTGCCGGATTCATGCGAATACTGGGCGGCGATTTCGTCGGCGCGTTCGCCGGTCGGATCCTGAATATCCACCCGTCGCTGCTGCCCGCCTACAAGGGCCTCGATACCTACCGGCGGGCGCTGCAAGGAGGCGAATCGCACCACGGGGTCAGCATCCACCTGGTGACGGCGGAGCTCGACGACGGACCCGTGTTGCTGCAGGGCAGTTACCCGATCGAGCCGGGCGACGATGCCGACGACCTGCAACGCAAGGGTCACCGGCTCGAGCACCGGATGTATCCGACCTTGTTGCAATGGCTCGGCGAGGGTCGCCTCAGCATCGACGCAAACCAGGTTTCTCATGACGGCAAGCCGCTTACCGCTCCGCTTCGCCTCGACCCTTAGCCTGTTGTTCGCGCTGCTCGGCGGCAACTGGGCCCTCGCGGCCGACCTGCCGTTGCGCGCCTTCAGCGCGACCTACAAGCTTTATCATGGCAGCCGGCACGTCGCCAACACGGAGTTGCGCCTCGAGCCGGCCGGCGATGAATGGCGCTGGCGAATGACGACGCAGGCGCGCGGTATCTACGCCCTGTTCGTCGACAGGCAACCCCGCGCCGAGACCCGCTTTGCGCTTGGCGCGGGCGGTTTTCGGTTGCAGGAAATACTCATCACCGACGAGAACCGGCCCAATCGCCAGGAATCGGCCCGCTTCGACTGGCAGCTCGGGCGCGTCAGCGTCCTGCGCCGCGGCAAGCAGCGCGAATTGACGCTCGAACTCGACGTCTACGATTACCAGAGTATTCATTTGCTGGCAGCGTCGATGCCGGGGCGGCGGCAGACAGAGGCGACGATCGATTTCTATCATAAGGGCAAGCTCAGGCGCTCGAGCCTGGTTTACGACGGCGAGGATACGGTCGAAGTGTCCGGCGAGGCCCGCGCGGCACGGGTATTCGAACAAACCTCGCCCCGCTCGAACTCGCGAATCAGGTATTACTACGATGCCGAGCGACCGCTGTTGCCGCTGCGCATCGAGCGGCTCGAGGACGGCGAGCGCCCGTCGATCATGACGCTGCGGCGCGTCGACTGGGGAGGCTAGAGCCGGGTAAAGCCGTGTTCGCGTTCGAGGCGATCGATTTCGGCGGGCGCGAACGGGACCTGCTCGATGAAGTTCGGTAACTCGTGGGCGTCGATATCGAGCACGCGCATCATCGTCTGGCAAGCCTTGATATCGATGATATTGTCGCGGTCGAGTTGGCGTGCGCGCTCGACGACCGTCGAGTGCATCGCGTAATTGTCCTTGTGAAACAGCTGCAGTTCGTTACCGTGCAGCACGATCGCGACGCGACTGTGTTCGTCGGGATTGAACAATTCGCGCAGGTCTTCGGCACGATTGAGCACGACCTCCAGCTGCTGCGCGGAGCTGACGGTGACGCTGAAGACGTATCCCGGAGGGCGCTCGGATTGCTGGGCGGGAAGTACCGCGGGAATCAGCGCCAGCACGATGGTCGGCAACAGCCGGCGCATGATCAATCCGTCCCCGCGATCGTCATTCGCTCGATCAGTATCGAGCCGCAACGTACGCTGCCGCGCAAATCGAGGTCCGTGCCGATCGCGACGATACCGCCGAACATGTCGCGCAGGTTGGACGCAATCGTCACCTCCTCGACCGGGTGATCGATCTTGCCGCCTTCGACCCAGAAGCCCGCGGCGCCGCGAGAATAGTCGCCGGTCACGGTATTGACGCCGTGACCCATCAATTCGGTAACCAGCAGACCCCGCTGCATCTCGGCGAGACAGGCGTCGAAATCGAGGCCGGTGTCGGCAAGCGTCAGGTTGTGCACGCCGCCGGCATGGCCGGTCGAATGCAGACCGAGCTTGCGCGCGGCATAGCTGTCCAGCAGGTAATGCTCGACGACGCCGTCGCGAACCAGCGGCGCGGCGCCCGTGGCGACACCCTCGGCGTCGTAGTTGGCCGAGCCGAGCGCGCCGGGCAGGTAGGGATCCTCGACGAGCTGGACGAATTCCGGAAATACCCGCTGACCGACGGCGTCGAGCAGGAAACTCGCCTTGCGGTATTGCGCGGCGCCGCCGATCGCGGCACAGAAATGACCGATCAGGCCACGCGCCAGCTCGGGCGCGTACAGTACCGGCGCCTGTTGCGTCCTGAGCTTGCTCGAATCGAGCCGCCGCAGGGTGCGCTCGGCCGCCATTTCGCCGACGCTGCGGGCAGCGGCGAGACGGGTCGGGTCGCGACTGACGTCGTACCAGTAATCGCGCTGCATTTTGCCGTCGGCCGCGCCGACCACGGCGCAGCTGATGCCGTGTCGGGTCTTGTGCTGCGCCTGCAGAAAGCCGTGGCTGTTGCCGTAAACCGAGACCCCGGCGTTGAGATCGACCGATGCGCCCTCCGAATTGACGATGCGCGAATCGTAGCCGAGCGCGGCATTTTCGCATTCGAGCGCCAGGTCGATGACCGCCTGGGGTTCGAGATTCCACGGATGAAACAGGTCGAGATCGCGAAACTCGGTCGCCATCAGCTCGGCCTCGGCGAGCCCGGTGCACGGATCTTCCGACGTGTAGCGGGCGATATCGCAGGCGGCCTCGACGGTCTTGCGAATGGCCTCGGGATCGAGGTTCGACGTGCTGGCGCTACCCTTGTGGCGGCCGAAATAGACGCTGATGCCGAGGCCGTTGTCCTGCTGGTGCTCGATGGTTTCGACCGTGCCCATACGCGTCGCCACCGACAGTCCGAGACCCACCGACAAACCGGCTTCGGCCTGCGTCGCGCCCTTCGATGCCGCCAGTGCGAGTGCATCGGCGACGATGTTTTTGAAGGCTTCGGCGTCGGGGAATGCTAAGCTATTGCTGACTTCCAGTTCCATGCCGATATCTTAGCCAGTCTCCGATGGAAAACGAAGCAGAGTTTGAGCCGGTCGAGGAGATCGTCAGCAAGAGCCAGCTGAAGCGCGAGAGCCTCGCGCTGCAGGCGCTCGGCAAACGGCTCGCGGCGCTGTCGCCCGACGTGCTCGACCGCATGCCGCTGGACCCGCCGCTGCGCGAAGCGATCGCGCTCGCGCAGCGCATCGACAACAAGCGCAGCGCGCTGAAACGCCAGTACCAGTTCATCGGCAAGCTGTTGCGCGCCCGCGACGTCGCGCCGATCACCACCGCGCTCGACGCGCACGAACATCAAGGCCGTGAATCGATCCGCCAGCACCATCGCGCCGAGCAGTGGCGCGATCGCATCGTCGCCGACGGCGACGCCGCGATCGATGCGCTGGTCGATGAAGTTCCGGCGGCCAACCGGCAAAAACTGCGCCAGCTGCGGCGCAATCACGAGCATGCCGGCAGCGACGCGAAACGCACCCAGTACGCGCGCGAACTCTACCGCGAAATCTTCCGCAGTCTTGACTCCGCCTGACCCGGCTTGATCGGGGGACAGTATACCTATTTCGCGTGCCCGGCTTTCGACCACTCGAGCAAGCCCGGAAGCGAAATACGTATACTGCCCCGCTATTCTTACGGGCTCGCGGGGATCACCGGCGTCTTGCTGTCGACGTCGGCGTTCTGCGCGCGGTGGCGCAGGAAATGGTCCATCAGCACGATCGCGAGCATTGCCTCGGCGATCGGCGTCGCGCGGATGCCGACGCAGGGATCGTGGCGACCCTTGGTGCGGATCTCGGCGGCCTTGCCGTCGACATCGACAGTCTTGCCCGGCAGGTGAATGCTCGACGTCGGTTTGAGCGCGATACTGACCTTGATGTCCTGCCCCGACGTGATACCGCCGAGCGTACCGCCGGCGTGATTCGACAGGAAACCGTCGGGCGTGATCTCGTCCCGATTCTGCGTACCCTTCAATTCGACCACGCCGAAACCGGCGCCGATTTCGACGCCCTTGACCGCGTTGATGCTCATCATCGCGTGCGCGATATCGGCATCGATGCGATCGAAGATCGGCTCGCCGAGTCCCGGCGGCACGCCGCTGGCAACGACGTCGATGCGCGCGCCGATCGATTCGCCTTCCTTGCGCAACGCGTCCATGTATTTCTCGAGCTCCGGCACGAGCGCCGCGTCCGGACAAAAAAACGAGTTGCGTTCGACTTCGTCCCAGTCGAACGCGGCCGGCTTCAGCGGGCCGAGCTGGGCGAGGTAACCGCGCACCCGGATGCCGCAGCGCTCGCCGAGATATTTCTTCGCGATCGCGCCGGCGGCGACCCGCATCGCGGTCTCGCGCGCCGACGAGCGGCCGCCGCCGCGATAGTCGCGGAAACCGTACTTCTGCGTATAGGTATAGTCGGCATGCCCGGGCCGAAACAGGTTCATGATCGCGCTGTAGTCTTTCGAGCGCTGGTCCTCGTTATGAATCAGCAGGCAGATCGGCGTTCCGGTCGTGCGCCCCTCGAAGGTGCCGGAGAGAATTTGTACCGCGTCGCTCTCGCGCCGCTGTGTCGTGTGCCGCGAGGTACCCGGCTTGCGCCGGTCGAGGTCACGCTGCAAGTCGTCCGCGTCGAGCTCGAGCCCGGGCGGGCAACCGTCGACGACGCAGCCGATCGCGCTGCCGTGGCTTTCGCCGAACGACGTGACGACGAAGGATTTGCCGAAGCTGTTACCTGACATTCGCCCTGCCCTGCATTGAGTTACGGGGGTATGATCACCAGTTGAGATAGCTATGGCGGATTCTACAAGAAAACTCGGCATGATGTTCACGACGCTCGCGTGGGCCGCGGGCCTCGGCGTGCTGATTCTCGTGTTCGCCAAAATCCTCGACCAGCAGAACAATCCCAACCAGTCGGTTGCGACCCTGCAGGCCGGCGATTACAGTGAGATCGTGCTGCGGCGCAATCGCCAGGGCCACTACGTGTTCGACGGCCAGATCAACCGGCGCAAGGTCACCTTCATGGTCGACACCGGCGCGACGACGACCGCGGTGCCCGGCAACCTCGAACAGGCGCTCGATCTCGCCCGCGGCGCGCCGTTGCAGATCTCGACCGCGAACGGCCGCGCCACGGCCTACCTGACACGGCTCGAGCAGCTCGCGCTCGGCGACATCGAGATTTACGACGTCGGCGCGACGATCATTCCGACAATGGGCGTCGACGAGGTATTGCTCGGTATGAACGTGCTCAAGCATTTCGAGCTGGTCCAGCGCGGTGACGAACTCGTCATCCGCCAGTACCGCTAGCGCCGGCCGGCGGCGCAGCTTTTCCAAAAATTTCTGCGATTTTTTCTGAACTTTCTAAACCGGGACAATCTCTAAAATCGCGTAATGGGGTAAAACCAGTACAAACTCGTTCAAAAACTTGAGGATATTCAAATGATTACAGCTAAAAAAACCACTGGGGTCGCTCTCGCCGCTGCCGCTGCCGCAATGTTCGCCATCGCGCCGATGAGCGCCAGCGCCGCGGAAAAAGCGGGTAAATGCTTCAACGTCAACTCGTGCAAAGGCACCAGCGCGTGCGCCACCGCGACCACCAGCTGCGCCGGTCAGAATTCCTGTGCCGGTCAGGGCTGGGTCAAGCGCACCAAGTCCGAGTGTGAAGGCGCGGGCGGTCGTTTCGAGTCCTGAGCGGCAACCGCTAGCTGTAAGAAATGCACCGACGCGAGTCGGTGCATTTTTTTTACCTCCCCGATACAATCCGCCGGGTCCCGACCCGGATCGCGCAGCATGACGCAAGACAAGCAAAAGCCTTTTCTCGGTTTCGGCCTCGGCCTGCGCGCCGAGCATTACGCCGAAATTCTCGACCGCAAACCGGACAACGTCGACTGGTTCGAGGTCCTCAGCGAGAACTACATGATCGACGGCGGTAAACCGCTGTATTACCTCGACGCGATCCGCCAGGATTATCCGATGGTCATGCACGGCGTGTCGATGTCGCTCGGCAGCACCGACGAACTCGACTTCGACTATCTGGCCCGGCTCAAGGCGCTTATCGAGCGCATCGAGCCGCACTGGTTCTCCGACCACCTTTGCTGGACCGGCGTCGACCACAAGAACATGCACGACCTGTTGCCGCTACCCTACACCGAAGAGGTGATCCGGCACGTCGCCGACCGGGTCGCGCGCGTGCAGGACTACGTCGGCCGGCAGATGCTGATCGAGAACCTGTCGAGCTACGTCAGCTATCGCGAAGACGCGATGCCCGAATGGGAATTCCTGTCGGCGATCGCCGAGCGCGCCGATTGCTATCTGCTGCTCGACGTCAACAACATCTACGTCAGCAGTTACAACCATCGCTACGACCCGCTCGACTACCTCGACGGCATCGACCCGGCGCGGGTCTGGCAGCACCACCTCGCCGGCCACACCAACGACGGCAACCTGATCATCGATACTCACGACCAGGACGTCATCGATCCGGTGTGGGCGCTCTACGAGGAAACCGCGCGCCGCCTCGGGCCGGTGTCGACGATGATCGAGCGCGACGGCAATATTCCCGATCTCGATTCGGTGCTCGCCGAGCTCGACCACGCCCGCCGGATCGCGATGCCCTACTACCGGGCGGCCTAGCCGATGTCGCACCTGCGCGAACTCCAGCTGCGCTTCCAGGATTACCTGCTCGGCCGCTCGGAGACCATCGAAGGTGACATCGTCAGCTCCGCCGACGCGCGCGCCGAGCATCGCCTCGGCGCCTATTACAACGCCTACCGCATTCGCCTCATCGATTGCCTCGCGGTCGATTACTCGGCGCTCGCGAAACTCCTCGGTCGCGAGCGCTTCGAGGAACTGGCGCTGGCCTACCTCGCGGCGCATCCGTCGGATCACCCGTCGGTGCGCTGGGTCGGCCGCCATTTACCCGCGTTCCTGGACGCCGAATACGACGGCGACGACGCCGGGTTCCTGGCCGAGCTCGCCGCCTGGGAGTGGGCGCAGTCGCTGGTCTTCGACGCCGCCGACAGCGCCCGCCTGGTCGAGCTCGACGCCATCGCGGCGCTGCCGGCCGCGGCCTGGCCCGACCTTAGTTTTCGCTTCAAGCCGGCCATGCGCTGGCTCGATCTCTACTGGAACGTGCCGCCGATCGAGCACGCGCTCGATCGCGACGAGCCGCCGCCCGAAGCGGTTCGCGACGAGCACCCGACCCGCTGGCTGCTGTGGCGGCGCGATTTCAATACTCACTGGCGCTCGCTCGAGGTCCACGAGGCCTGGGCGCTGGAGCAGGCCGAGGCCGGCGCCGACTTCGCCGCGATCTGCGAGGGCCTGCTCGAATGGATCGACGCCGGGCAGGTAGCGCTGATCGCGGCCGGCCTCTTGAAGCAATGGATCGGCGACGGCCTGCTGGTCTCGCTGGACCGCACGAAGCCTTAGCATGTATTCTTGCTGGCGATCCCAGCGCCGACACGATAACTGACCGGAAACAAACCATGCCGAACCTCGACCTGAAACTCAAAGACCTCGATATCTTTCACGGCTTCGTCCGCCGCCACATCGGCAACAGCGCCGACGAAGAAGCCGAGATGCTCGAGCAGCTCGGCATGAAGGATCTCGACGAACTGCTCGACAAGGTCGTGCCCGAATCGATCCGGCGGCGCAAGCCGCTGGCGGTCAAGTCGAGCCTGAGCGAGCGCCAGGTGTTGCTGCGGCTGTACGAGATCTCGACCTACAACTCGCTTCACAAGTCGTTCATCGGCATGGGTTACTACGGCACGCAGACGCCGTCGGTGATCGAGCGCAACCTGTTGCGCAACCCGGCCTGGTATACGGCCTATACGCCGTACCAGGCGGAGATTTCGCAGGGCCGGCTCGAAG
Source organism: Gammaproteobacteria bacterium (assembly GCA_024638385.1). Classification (GTDB taxonomy): domain Bacteria; phylum Pseudomonadota; class Gammaproteobacteria. The sequence goes on from JAHEKJ010000006.1 coordinate 70,779, forward strand.
CCTTGCTGAACTTCCAGACCATGGTCAGCGACCTGACCGGCATGGAGCTCGCCAACGCGTCGGTGCTCGACGAGGCCACCGCGGCGGCCGAGGCCATGGCGATGTGTCACCGCCTGTCGAAGAGCAAGAGCGAGGTCTTCTACATCGCCAATACCTGCCACCCGCAAACCGTCGAGGTCGTCTGCAACCGCGCCAGCCATATGGGCATCAAGTGCGTGATCGGCGACCCGTTCGACGCCGGCAACGGCGACGATCTGTTTGGCCTGCTGCTGCAGTACCCCTCCTCCACCGGCGAGATTCACGACTACCGCGATCTCGTGCGAAAGGTGCACGAGAAAAAGGGCCTGGTCGCGGTCGCGACCGATCTGCTCGCGTTGACGCTGCTCGTGCCGCCGGGCGAGTGGGACGCCGACATCGCGATCGGCAGCTCGCAGCGCTTCGGCGTGCCGCTCGGTTACGGCGGCCCGCACGCCGGCTTCATGGCGACGCGCGAAGCCTTCAAACGTTCGCTGCCCGGGCGCCTGATCGGCGTGTCGAAGGACAGCCGTGGCGAGCCGGCGATGCGGCTCGCGCTGCAGACCCGCGAGCAGCACATCCGCCGCGAAAAGGCGACCAGCAACATCTGCACCGCGCAGGCGCTGCTCGCGATCATGGCGAGCATGTACGCGGTCTATCACGGTCCCGGCGAGATCCGCCGTATCGCCCAGCGCGTGCACCGCCTGACCGTGCTGCTGGCCGAGGGCCTGCGCAAGCTCGGCGTCGACGTCGAGACCGCGCATTACTTCGACACGATCACGGTCAACACCGGCAACGCGACCGAATTCATCATGGCCGCCGCGCGCGCCAAGCAGATCAACCTGCGCCAGGTCGACGCCAACACGGTCGGCATCTCGTTCGACGAGATCACGACCAAGGAAGACGTGGCCGCGCTCTACGACGTCTTCACCCACGACCACGGCCACGAAGTCTCGATCGACGGGCTGGACGACGAAATCGGCAGCGCCCTGCCGCCGGATCTGGTGCGCAGCAGCGATTTTCTGACCCACCCGGTATTCAACAGTCACCATTCCGAAACCGACCTGATGCGCTACATGCGCAAGCTCGCCGACAAGGACCTCGCGCTCGACCGCTCGATGATCCCGCTCGGTTCGTGCACCATGAAGCTGAACTCGGCGACCGAGCTGATTCCGGTCACCTGGCCCGGCTTCGGCCGCATTCACCCGTTCGTGCCGCTCGACCAGGCCCAGGGCTACCAGCAGCTGATCATCGAGCTCGAGCAGATGCTGTGCGCCTGCACCGGCTACGACGCGATCTCGCTGCAGCCGAACTCGGGCGCGCAGGGCGAATACGCGGGGCTGCTGGTGATCAAGTCCTACCACCAGAGCCGCGGCGAAGGCCATCGCGACATCTGCGTGATCCCGGCATCGGCGCACGGCACCAACCCGGCGTCGGCGCAAATGGCCGGCATGAAGGTAGTCGTCGTCGGCACCGCCAAATCGGGCGACATCGACATGGAGGATCTCAAGGCCAGGTGCGAGGAGCACAGCGACAACCTCGCCGCGATCATGATCACCTACCCGTCGACCCACGGCGTGTTCGAGGAAAACGTGCGCGAGGTCTGCGAACTGGTGCACGAGCATGGCGGCCAGGTCTATATCGACGGCGCCAACATGAACGCGATGGTCGGCGTCTGCGCGCCGGG
>JAHEKJ010000058.1 GCA_024638385.1 Gammaproteobacteria bacterium
CCCAGTACGGGTGCGCGCTGCGGATGTCGACGTCGGATTCGGTCGCCATGCGGGTGTGGCCGATCGCGTGGGTGCCGACGAAGCCCTTGAGGCCGTACTGCTCGGCCACGGTATTGGCGTCACCGAGGTCCTTGATCAGCTCGAGGCCCTTGCCGACCGACAGGATCTCGACGCCGTCGATGTCCTCGACGTAATCGATCAGGCGCTTGAGATCGCCGTCGAACTTGAACTCGTAGCGCAACGCGTAGTCGGTCGCGTCTTGCTTTTCGGTGACCTCCGCGCCCATTTCCTGCATACGCTCGCCGACCTGCCCCTTGCGTTCCTTGACCAGGCGATGGATGTTGAAGCCCTTGCGCATTTCTTCCTGCTCGGCGACCTTGAAGCGCAGGACGTAGACGCCCTCCTCACCCTGGCCGTAGAGCGCGTAACCGGTCGAATCGGGCCCGCGATGCTTCAATGCCTGCAGCATTTGCGTCATCTCGGTGCCGATATCGCTGGTCACGCCGCCTTTCCAGATCAGTCCAGCAATGCCACACATATGAATATCCTCACAATTCCCATCCGCTCGCCTCCCGGCAAGGCGGGTTCGAAATCAATATCCCGGCGCCGACAGTGCGACGCCGGGTGCGTCAAGCTCGAAGCCTACGGCAGGCAGTCGAGGTAGGTTTCGAGATCCCAATCGGTGACCGTGTGGTTGAACTTCTCCCACTCGTCCCGTTTATAGTGCTCGTAAACCTTGTACATCTCGCCCGGCATCGCCGACTTGATGACCTCGTCGTTGCGCAGCTCTTCGAGCGCGTCGCCAAGCGACATCGGCAACTTCTTGACGTCCTTGCCGGCATCGATCGCCTCGTAGATGTTGCGCTCCTCGGCCGCGCCCGGATCGAGATCATTGTCAATGCCGTCGTCGAAGGCCCTGAGCAGTCCGGCGCCCATCAGATATGGATTGACCATCGAGTCGACCGAGCGGTACTCGAAACGGCCGGGCGCGGAAACGCGCAGTGCACAGGTACGATTCTGGTAACCCCAGTCAGCGAATATCGGCGCCCAGAAACCGGTATCCCACAGGCGGCGATACGAGTTCACGGTCGACGAACCGATCGCGGTCAGCGCGCCGAGGTGCTTGATGACCCCGCCGATGCACTGCAGTCCGATCGGTCCCGGTGCTCTCTCGTCGATCTTCGGATCGGGCATGAAGGTGTTTTCACCGCCGACCCGGTAGGTAAACGAGCCTTCCATACCCGGTAGTGTTTCGTGACCCAGCATGTTGACTTCGTCTTCACCACCGCGCCACAACGACATGTTGTGGTGACAACCGGAGGCGGATACGCCCATGAACGGCTTCGACATGAAGCATGCAATCAAATTATCTTCGCGCGCGACCTGGGCGCAAATCTGGCGGTAAGTCGTCAGCCGATCGGCGTTACGCAACACGTCGTCGAACTGCGTATTCAATTCGAGCTGGCCCGGCGCGTCCTCGTGGTCGCCCTGAATGATATCGAGACCCATTTGCTGGGCGTACTCGATGACTTTCATGAACGACGGACGCAGTTCTTCGAACTGGTCGATGTGATAACAATTCGGCTTGGTCACGCCGCCGGCCAGGCCACCGTCTTCGCCGCGCCTGAGCCACATCATCTCGGGCTCGGTGCCGCAACGCATGTCGAGGCCGTGCTTGTCCTGGAACTCCTGGTGAATCCGGCGCAGGTTGCCGCGACAATCCGAGGTCAGCGCGCCACCGGGATTTTCGCGTTCTTCGCGGTTGCGGAACAGGGTACAGAATACCCTGCCGATGCGTTTGTCCCAGGGAAGTTGGCAGAAAGTTTCCGGATCCGGGATACCGACCAGTTCCGAGGCTTCCGGGCCATAGCCGATATAATCGCCGTGGCGATCGATAAACAAGTTTGCGGTCGAACCGTACACCAGCTGGAAACCCTTTTCGGCCAGGCGCTCCCAGTGTGCCGCCGGGATACCCTTGCCCATGATTCGGCCGGTAACCGAGACAAACTGGTAGTAGATGTAGTCGACGCCCGTTTGCTTGATCTTTTTGCTTACCTGCTTCACCAGATCCGCGCGTCCGGGCGCCTCGACATGTGCTTGTAAGTCAGTCATCTTGTTCCTCCCAAGGTTTGAGACTAGGTTTCTGCTTCTCTTCGGTTCTGCTATTTTGACGCCGAGGTGGTGTGTCGAACCCCCTGACACGGCTTCGTCCCGTTGGCCCCGGATACCGCCCCATGAACCATGGCAGGAAATCATGGTAAACCCAATTGAAGCCATAAAACAAGACCTTTTTGAACTTTTTTTGGACAATTATGATTCCAAAAAGCCAATTTGATATACCAATTGATAAAATAGGCGCACAAAAACGCAAAATTCGCGATTGCGAACAACAATCAGGCCGCAACAATAAATCGAAATCAATAAATAATTTAATCATATTTTTTAATTACTTAAAAAACATATCTCAACGATTAGATCAGGATAATCCGATACGACGTAAGCCAGATCAACTCTTGATTGAGAATGGTCCAATTTTTGGTATATTTCATTGCCAAACCGCTCAGATCCGATCTTAATGCGGCTTGATTTCTCGAATTCTATACCGCATTATTGTACCAATTTAGGGTACCATACCGACACCACGAGGCGAGGAGACAGCGACGGTGAAAACAACCAACGGCGGTTCCCGCATGGCCAATGGCACAGCGCTCGGCGATCGCAAGAGTGGCACCGGGCGGGTCGGCGTCACTACCAGCGCGGTCGCGGCGCAGTTGCGGCGCAGTATCCTCGAGGGTGAATACGCTTTCGAGGAGCGCCTGCCGGCCGAGCGCAGCCTGGCCGAAAATTTCGGCGTCTCGCGCGGCACGATCCGCTCGGTGCTCGATCTGCTCGAGCAGCAAAACCTCGTCACCCGCCAGGTCGGCAGCGGCACCTACGTCACCCATCGCGACATTACCAACCAGCAGGAAATTTCAAGCGTGACGAGCCCGCTCGAGATGGTCGAGGTGCGCATCGCGATCGAGCCGCAGATGGTGCGACTGGCGATCGCCAACGCGAGTTCGCGCGACCTCGAGGACCTGCGCGACGCGCTGCGCCAGTGTGAGGAATGCGGCGGCGACCCGGAAAAATTCGCCCGCGCCGACACCGCTTTTCACATGGCGCTGGCGAGCTGTTCGCGTAACAAGCTGATGTACTGGCTCTACGAGCGAATCAGCGAGGTGCGCCGGCATTCGCAATGGCGTTCGATGAAGGCCAAGCTGCTGACAGCCGATCGGATCGATTATTACAATGGCCAGCACCGCGCGCTCTACGAGGCGATCGCGTCGCGCGATACCCCGTCCGCCGTCAAGATGATCAAGGATCATCTTTACCGGGTTCAAGACGACCTTCTCGAATCGGATTAGGACCGCAGCCAATGAACGCTCCGCAACTGGTTTCCCCACTCCGGGTTCGCGAGCCCGGGCTGAACGCACTGCCACCGGGCGTCGAACGCTACGTCGTCCGGGCCGGCGGCATCACCGCGCTCGAGCTCGCCGCCGGCGACCGCATCGAAATCGTCAATCCCGAGGGCATGCAACTCGGTGAGATCACCGTCTTCGATGCCGGCGGCCGCAGCGACATGCGGATGATCGGCGCGAAGGCCGATGGCACGGCTGAAGGGTTCAAATCCATTTTGAGTGGCAGCGACGCGAGCGCGACAAAACTCGAACGAACGCTGCGGTTTCGCAACATCTCGCTCGACAGCGCGCAAAGCACGTGCGTTTTCAGCCCGCAATCACCTGCCGGCGATTCGGTCGCGTTCGACGCCGATGCCGACGTGACCTGCGTCGTCGCGGCGCCCGGCGAGCCGATGCCGGCCGACCGGCAAGACACGGTCACCGATCTGACGATATTCGTCCATCGCCAGCCGCGCGACGAGGCCGAGCGAATCGCGCGCCTGCCGGACCCGCTGGCCGATCCCCTGCAGGATCAACGCATCGAAGCGCGCACCGCCTACGCCTACGAGGTCAAGGCCGGGCAATACATCCAGATCATCGACGTCGAGGGCCGCGAATGCTCGGATTTCCAGTGCTTCGACATCGCCGCGCTCGACAAGGGCCTCGAACGTTGCCTCGACGCAACCGCCACGCGTCACGTGGTCGGCGCGTCCTACCCGGCGCCCGGCTTGCTGGCCAAGTTCTACACCCAGGACTTCGAGCCGCTGGTCGAGCTGGTACGCGACACCTGCGGCCGCCACGACAGCTTCGGTACCGCCTGCACCGCCAAGTATTACGAGGATCTCGGTTACCCGGGGCACGTCAACTGTTCCGACAATTTCAACCGCGCGCTGGCGCCGTTCGGCGTGCAACCGCGTAAAGGCTGGATGGCGATCAACCTGTTCTTCAACACCAACATCGACGACACCAACCAGATGTACTTCGACGAGCCCTGGTCGCGCCCCGGGGACTACGTGTTGATGCGCGCGCTCAAGGACATGATCTGCGTATCGTCGGCCTGTCCCTGCGACGTCGACCCCGCCAACGGCTGGAACCCGACCGATATCCATATGCGGATCTACTCGGGCGAGCATACTTTCACCAAAGCGATGGCCTACAGAATGACTACAGACGCTGAAAAACAATTGACCAAGGAAACCGGGTTTCACCCGCGCACGCTGCAGCACACACGCAATTTCACCGAATACGCCGGCTATTGGTTGGCTAACAGCTACACCAAACACGGCGCGATCGACGAGTACTGGGCCTGCCGCGAAGCCGCGGTGGTGATCGACCTTTCGCCGCTGCGCAAGTACGAAGTGCTCGGGCCCGACGCCGAGCTGCTGATGCAGACCTGCGTGACGCGCAACATCCGCCGGCTCGCGGTCGGCCAGGTCGTCTATACCGCGATGTGCTACGAAAACGGCGGCATGATCGACGACGGCACGGTGTTCCGCCTTGGGCAGGACAACTTCCGCTGGATCGGCGGCTCGGATGAAAGCGGGCTGTGGCTGCGCGAGCAGGCACAGAAGCTGGGGCTCGAGGTCTGGGTGCGCAATTCGACCGACCAACTGCACAATCTGCAGGTGCAGGGGCCGAACAGCCGCGACATCCTCAAGGACATCATCTGGACCCGTCCCGACCAGGCCACGATCGAGGAGCTCGGGTGGTTCCGCTTCTCGATCGCCCGAATCGGCGACGAGCACGGCATACCGCTCGTGGTTTCGCGCACCGGTTACACCGGCGAACTCGGCTACGAGGTCTTCTGCCATCCGAAGGATGCGCCCGCGGTCTGGGACGCGATCTGGGAAGCCGGGCAACCCTACAATCTGACGCCGCTCGGGCTCGAGGCGCTCGACATGCTGCGCATCGAGGCCGGCCTGATTTTCGCTGGTTACGAATTCAGCGATCAGACCGACCCGTTCGAGGCCGGGATCGGCTTTACCGTGCCGCTCAAGACCAAGGAGGATGATTTCATCGGTAAGGAGGCCTTGATCAAGCGCAAGGAAAACCCGCAGCGCGTGCTGGTCGGGCTCGAACTCGCCGGCGAGGAGATGGCGGCGAACGGCGATTGCGTCAACATCGGCCGTCACCAGGTCGGCGAAATCACCAGCGCGGTGCGCTCGCCGATTCTGCGCAAGAACCTGGCGCTGTGCCGCATGAGCGTCGACTACAGCGAACTCGGCACCGAGGTCGAGGTCGGCAAGCTCGACGGCAAGCAGAAACGCCTGCCGGCGAAGGTCGTGCCGTTCCCGTTCTACGACCCGACCAAGTCGCGCGTCCGCGACGTCCCGCCCCCGGAGTAATCGCTCTCGTCATTGCGAGCGCAGCGAGTCAATCTCCCGGGAAACGCGTCATTGCGAGCGCAGCGAGTCAATCTCCCGGAAAACGCGTCATTGCGAGCGCAGCGAGTCAATCTCCCGGAAAACGCGTCATTGCGAGCGCAGCGAAGCAATCTTTTCGGATCGGGCGAGAACCAGGAGGTTGCTTCGTCGGCTTACGCCTCCTCGCAATGACATTCGAGTCCCGACGTCAGTCGGAGCTGCGGCTCGCGCTACTCGCGATGAGCTGAAGGTTGATCGGACAGCCCGCATCCAGGAGTCGCAGCGGTCAGGTTGCGGTCGAGGCTAACGGACGACAAGGGTGTTGGTGTCGGTGAGGTCGAGCAGCTTGCGCGAGACGCTGCCCATCCACGAAGCCTTGACTTTCGAAAGACCGCGGGTGCCGACCACGATCAGATCGACCTTGCGCCGCCGCGCGAAGCCGGCGATGCTGGTCGCCGGATCGCCGCTGCCGATCGCAATCTGAATCCGCCGCGCGCCGGCCTGCCGCGCGGCTTTTTTCGCCGCCGTCAGAATCCGGTCGGCGGCGGCGCGCATCAGCTCGTCGCGCGCGTTATTGAAGTCCTCGTACTCGGGCGCTTCCTTGAGCTCGTCGGGCAGCTGCACGTCGCGGATGACCGTCAGGATCAGCAGCTCGGCATCGTGCGCCTCCGACAATTGCGCCGCGTAACTGACCGCGCGGCCCGACGCCGCGGACGCATCGGTCGCCACCAGAATCTTGTCGATCATGCGCGCTCGGCATCACTCCACGCTGAAGAAGTGCGTATTAAGCCCTCAAGCCCGCGAGAGTGCAAGTGACCGTCGCACCGGCGCCGACGTCACCGTCGAGGCCGGATATCGGGTCCATCGCCGCAACGCGGCTTAAAGTTATCCATCGCGCGGTCGATGCAGTGCGCAAAGGACAATCCGGATGCATCAATGGGCTTTCTGAACCGCGTTCCGATCCAGCGACAGTTGGCGTTTCTCGCGATCTTTGTCGCGGTCGGCATGATCGGGCTTGCAATCACGTCTCGGGTTATTAACGACAATGTGCGTCAGCTTGCCGACGCTCGCCTGAAGATCAGCCGGATCGATGCGGGCATGCTCAGGCTGCGGCGCAACGAGAAGGATTTCATGACCCGCAAGGACACGAAGTACATCGACCGATTCGCTGCCAACTATGCCGCGCTGCAAGCCGACGTCGACCGGCTCGAGCAACTGCTCGCCGGGCAATCGGTCGAATTCGGCCAGGTGGGTACCTTGCGCAAGGTCTTCTCCAGCTATCAGGCGACTTTCCTGCAGGTCGCGGTAACGCTCGATGAAATCGGCCTCGACCACGAGTCGGGGCTCTATGGCGCGCTGCGCCAGGCGGTCCATCGGGCCGAGGCCATCCTCGAACAACAGGAACAGGTACGATTGACCGTCGACATGTTGATGCTGCGGCGGCGCGAGAAGGACTTCATGCTGCGATTCGACCCGAAGTACGTCGATAAATTCGAAAAAGACTACGCCGTCTTCATGCAGCATCTGGCCGACTCGAGGCTCGACGCGGTCACGCGCGCCGAGGTGGTGGCGGCGATGCAAGGCTATCGGCGCGATTTTCTCGCGCTGGTCGAAGGCTTCAGGATGCTCGGCCTGTCGAGCAGCGAAGGCCAGCACGGTGCGATGCGGACGATTATTCACCAGAGCGAAACCCTGTTACGGGAATTCGAGGACCGTACCCGCAGCTTGATAGACGAACGCGCGCTGCGGCTGGTTACGCTGCACTACCTGGTCGGCGCCCTGCTGGTCTTGCTCGTGCTCGGCCTGATCGGCCTGCTGATCAAGTCCATTCTTTCGCCGGTGCGCGAAATGGCGCGATTGATGCTCGAAACCAGTGAAAACTGGGATCTGCGCGCGAGCGCCAACGAGCAGGTGCCGACGGAGATTGCCGACATGGCCCGCGCGTTCAACGCGATGATGGCCGCGTTCCGCGATATGGTGCGCAACGTCAAGACGTCGTCGGCGCGACTCAACGAATCTTCTGGGAATCTGGCCGAAGTCACGAAGGCAATGGACCAGGGCGTCAAGCGCCAGCAACTGGAAACCAGTCAGCTCGCCAGCGCGATGGACGAAATGTCGGGCGCGGTGCAGGACGTGGCCAGCAATGCGGCGACCGCGGCCGAAGCCGCGGTCAGCGCCGACGAGGACGGCAAGCGGGGACTCGAGGTCATCGAAAAGGCGCAACAGGGTATCAGCGCGCTGGCGGCGGAATTCAGCGACACCGCGAACATCGTCAGCGACCTGAGCACCGAGAGCGAAAACATCGGCACCGTGCTCAACGTCATCCGCAATATCGCCGAGCAGACCAATCTGCTCGCGCTCAACGCCGCGATCGAGGCCGCGCGCGCCGGCGAACAGGGCCGCGGCTTCGCCGTGGTTGCCGACGAGGTGCGCACGCTGGCGCAGCGTTCGCAGGAATCGACCGAGGAAATCCAGACCATCGTCGAACGCCTCCAGCAAACCGCCGAATCGGCGGTCGCGGCCATGGCGCGAGGCCAGGACGGCACCGCACGCAACGTCGAGCAGTCGCACGAGGCCGCGACCATGTTGAGCTCGATCATCGATGCGATTACCCGCATCAAGGACATGAACCTGGCGATCGCGACCGCGTCCGAGGAGCAGGCGGCGGTTTCGACCGAGATCAACAAGAGCGTCAAGAACATCAACGATGTGACCAACGAGACCGCGAAAAGCAGCCTGCAGACGATGCAGGCCGGCGAGGCGATCAACGAGATTTCGACCGGTATGCAGCGCCTGGTCGAGACCTTCCGGGTCGAGTGACCGCCGGGTCGCCGCGTGACGGTGATTTCAGGGTAAAGCCCGGCGGGCTTCGGTCGATACAGGAGGAATGATTCGCATTCGGCGAGTCGCATACGCGAGTCCTTCCATGAGCCTCCGAAAAAAACTGGTCATTACCGCGATTCTGTTCAGCTTCATCCCGGTATTGATCACGAGTCTGGTCATCGAAAACCTGGCCAGCGGCAAGAGCCATGCGGCGCTCGAATCGGCCGCCCGCGAACGCCTGATCGCGCTGCGCGACGTGCGCAAACAGCAGCTCACCGACTATATCGAGATCATCCGCGACCAGGTACAAAACCTGTCCGCCTCGAGTCTCGTCGTCGAGGCGATGGACCGTTTTCGCACCTCGGTCGAAGACTATAGCGGCGGCGTCGATTCGGCATCGCGCGGCGTCGTCGAAGCCTACTACCGGCAGCAGTTCGGCGCCGAGTACAGCCGGCGCAATCCGGGCGAGGAAGCCGATCCGAACCGGCTGATGGCCGGCCTCGACGCGACCGGACTCGGGATGCAGTACCGCTACATCGGCGCCAACGCCAATCCGCTCGGCAGCAAGGATCGGCTATACGATGCCGACGACGGCACTACTTACTCGGCCTGGCACGCCTACTACCACCCGTTCTTTCGCGACTTCCTCGAGCGTTTCGGCTACTACGACATCTTTCTCGTCGACCAGCAGAGCGGCCGCATCGTTTACTCGGTGTTCAAGGAACTCGACTACGCGACGTCGCTCAAGACCGGCCCCTATGCCGACAGCGGCATCGGCGAGGCCTTCCGCGAAGCCAGCGCCGCGAGTGACGAATCCGCCATCGGGTTTTCCGACTTCGCGCCCTACGGGCCGTCCTACGAGGATCCGGCGTCGTTCATCGCGGCGCCGATATACCGGAACGATCGCAAGATCGGCGCACTGATCTTCCAGATGCCGATCGACCGGATCAACGCGCTGATGACGCAAAATCAGCGCTGGCGCGAAGCCGGTCTCGGCGAATCGGGCGAAACCTACATCGTCGGCACCGACCGCAAGATGCGCAGCATCAGCCGCTTCCTCGTCGAGGACAAGAGTAACTATCTCGACGCGATTCGCGCCTCCGGACTGGCGGCCGGAACCGTCGAACTGATCGCGGCGAAAGACACGAGCATCGGCTTCCAGCCGATCATCACCGACGGCAGCCAGGCCGCGCTCGCCGGCGAGACCGGCTTCGCGCTATTTCCGGATTACCGCAACGTGCCCGTGTTCTCGGCTTACACGCCGGTCGACATCGCCGGCGAACGCTGGGCGATCATGGCCGAAGTCGACTACGATGAAGCGATGCTCGAGGCCGCGTCGCTATCCGACAGCCTGTTTTTCTGGTCGTGTGTCATCAGCATCCTGCTCGCCGCCGCCGGCGCATTGTTCGGCGCGCTGATGGCGCGTTCGCTGTCGCGACCGATCCTGACGCTGACCGGCGCGATCGACCGGCTCGAACGGGATTCGGACCTGACGGTCACGGTCGACGTCGACCGCCAGGACGAACTCGGCACGGCCGCGAACGGGCTCAACGCGATGGTGCGGAAATTCCACGGCAGCATGGAAAAGGTCAAGGCGTCGACCGTCGAACTCGCCAAAACCGCCGAACACACCTCGTCGATCTCCGAGCACACCAATACCGCGATGCAAACCCAGCTCGCGCAAACCACCCACGCCGCGACCGCGATGCAGCAGATGAAGACCGCGGTGCGCGACGTCGCCGACAATATCCACAACATGGTCACGGTTACGGCGAGCGTCAACGAAGAATCGAGCAAGGGCCGCGATGCGATGGAGTTGACCACGCGCCAGACCGGCGACCTCGCCGACGGTATCGAGCGCGCGTCGGCGGTCATCACCGACCTGGCGCATAACAGCGTGCAGATCGGCACCGTGCTCGACGTCATCCGCGGCATCGCCGAGCAGACCAACCTGCTGGCGCTCAACGCCGCGATCGAGGCGGCGCGCGCCGGTGAACAGGGCCGCGGCTTCGCGGTCGTCGCCGACGAAGTCCGCAGCCTCGCCAGCCGCACCCAGGAATCGACCGAGGAGATCAACCAGATGATCGAATCGCTGCAGGCCGGCTCGATGGAAGCCGTTTCGGTCATGGATCAGAGCAAGTCGCAGGTCGAGATCACCGTCGAGCAGGTCACGACGATTGACGCGACGCTGGCCGCGATCTCGGACTCGGTCAACGAGATCAATGACATGTGCGCGCAAATCGCGACCGCGGCGGAAGAGCAGACCGCGGTGGCCGAGGAAGTCAACAGCAACATCGACCAGATCAACACGATGACGCAGGATACGGCATCCGGCGCCGAGGATACGGCCAGGGCCGGCGCGAACCTGTCGAAGCTCGTGACCGAACTGCGACAGCTGGTCGATCAGTTCAAGGTCTGATCAGTCGACGCGGCCGTCGAAGGTCGCGAGCGCGCGATATTGATCCGGCCGCCGATCGCGGTAGACACCCCAGGTTTCCCGATAGGCTTTGATCGCGGCGAGATCGAAGCCGTGCGTCAGCACGGCTTGTGACACGCGGTCGGCGACCGCGACCCGGTTGCCGAGATGGTCGGCAATGAACGACGAGCCGTAAAAAGTCATCTCGATGTCGCTGGTCGTGCCGCGCTCGGTGCCGATCCGGTTGGACGCGACCAGCGGCATGATGTTGGCCCCGGCGTGACCGCACATGACGTTTTGCCAGTGCGACATCGAGTCGACGCCCGGATCGCCCGGCTCGTCGCCGATCGCGGTCGGGTAGAGCAGTATCTCGGCACCCATCAGCGCCATGCAGCGCGCCGCTTCCGGGAACCACTGATCCCAGCAGATGCCGACGCCGATCTTCGCGTAGCGCGTGTCCCAGACCCGGAAACCGGTATCGCCGGGGCTGAAATACTGCTTTTCCTGATAGCCGATCGCGTTCGGAATGTGCATCTTGCGGTAAACGCCGAGCACCTCGCCATCGGCGTCGACGATCGCGATCGAGTTGAAGAACGCGTTACCGGCGCGCTCGAACCAGCTGACCGGCAACACGACACCGAGCTCGGCGGCGAGCCGGGCCATGTACGCGATCAACGGGCTGTCGGCGAGCGTCGTCGCCAGCTCGAGATGCCTGGACTCCTGTTCGATCGGGAAGTACGGGGTCTCGAACAATTCCTGGATCAGGACGATTTGCGCGCCGCGGCCGGCGGCCTCGCGGACCAGTTCCTCGGCACGGGCGACGTTGGCGTCGCGATCCCAGCTGCATGCCATCTGCGTGGCGGCGACGGTGACTTCGGTCATGCTGTCGTACTCCCCGGTTCCGCCGGCTCACGCCGGCTGTTGTTGCGTGATGCAGTGAATGCCACCGCCGCCCGGCGCGAGCGCGTCGATGTCGACCATGACGACCTCGCGCCCGGCAAACACCTCGGCGAGCCGCGCGCGCACGGTCGCATCCGCGGCGACGCCGTAGGCCGGCATCACGAGGCCGCCGTTCGGCAGATAAAAATTGATGTAGCTGCTGCAATAGAGATCGTGATCCTCACCGATGCCGACATGCTCGACCGCCAGGTCGACGATCTCGAAACGTCGCCCGCGCGCATCGGTCGCGAGCTCGAGCGCGCGCCGGTTCTCGCGCTCGAGCGCCGCGATCTCGGCGTCGGCGGATACATCGAGTTCGAACAGCGCGACGCCGGGCTCGACGAAGCACATGATCCCGTCGACGTGGCCGTCGGTCATGTCGCCGGTAATGCCGTCGGGATCGCCCGGCAACCAGACGATTTTCTCGGCGCCGGTTGCACTACGAAGCTCGCTCTCCGCCTGCTGCCTGTCCAGACCCGGGTTGCGGTTGGGGTCGAGCACGACCGATTCGGTCGTCACCAGCGTGCCGTCGCCGTCGACGTGCAGCGCGCCGCCCTCGAGGGTCAGGCACGAGTGGTACGCGTCGAGGCCCTGGTGCTCGACGATCCGGCCGGCCAGCTGAGCGTCCTGCTGGTAGGCCGGCGAGTAACCGCCCCAGGCGTTGAAGCGCCAGGCGACGCCGGCGACCCTGCCGCCGGCGTCGTCGCGGACGAAGCTCGGCCCGGCGTCGCGCATCCACGCGTCGTCCAGCGGCAACGGCAATACCTCGACGTAGCCGCCGCACAGATCCTGCGCGCGCCCGGCCTGCGACGGGTCGGCCACCATGATCACCGGCTCGAATCGCGCGATCGCCCCGGCCACCGCGGCGACCACCTGCTCGACCGCGGCAAGGTCATGCCACTGCGGGTGCACGGTCGGCCACGCCATCCAGCAGCGGCGATGCGGCGCCCACTCTGCGGGCATGCGAAAACCGAGCTCGCGCGGCGCTTGGAGGATCAGGCTGGCTCTCGCCATCGGTTTACGATCGTCGGCGGCAGATCAGGATGGCCAATATAATCGATCCACCGGCACGAGAACAGCCATCGCGCCGGCCCGTGCACCGTGCCCCGAACCGCGGATCGCATCGCGGTATCGCCGTCACCCGCGACTTGACCTCGAGCTTGCCGGGCTGCAAAGTAAACCGCGTCGATTTCTCGAGAATGATAGCGCGGGCCACCATCAAACGCTTTCGCATTCCATTGACCGCGATCACCGTGTTCGGCACCGGCGGCCTGGTCGCCGTGACCGTCGCGATCGTGCTCTACCTCGGTTTCAGCCAGGCTGCGGAAACCACGCGGCGCTACTGGGCCAACCAGGCGGAGACCCTGATCAACTCGATGGATTCGGGCCTCGACGCTCACCTCAGGCCGGTACGCGAACAGGCGCTTTGGGTCGCGCGCGACCTGAACGATCTGTCGGTGCCGGCCGCGTTGGACGACTACATGTTCGGCGTACTGGCGGCGACGCCGCAGGTCGCCGGAGTCGCGGTGATTCGGCCCGATGGCGCCACCCGTCGCTGGCATCGGGCGGAACGGCTGGCCATTTCCGAGGACTGGTCGCAAAAGCCCTGGTTCGACGACTACCTGAACCAGGTCGAGACGAGCCGCGGTCCGACCTGGCGCGAACCGATCTTTACCGATACGCTGAGCGTCACGACGCTGCTGCACGACGTGCCGTTGCGCGACGCGACCGGGCAATTCACCGGCGTGTTCGCGCAAATCGTGCCGGTGCACGAACTCTCGCACTATCTCGTTCAGACCGACTGGGGCGCGAGCATCACGCCATTCGTGCTCTACGATCGCAATCAGGTGCTGGCGCATCCGCTCATCGTGCCCGATCCGCAACGGATTTCCCTGCCAGAGCTAGACGGCTTCGAAGACCCGGTATTGCGGCGTATCTGGACGCCGGACGAAGCCGATCCGTTCATCTCGCGGGAATTGGCAGACACGCAAGCGGCCGGCCTGTTTTTCGACGAAGAATTCTATATGTTTCTGTATCGCGATATCGAGCGCTACGGCCCGACCGCGTGGACCCTCGGCGCCTACATCGTGCCCTCGCAGCTCGACGGCGGCGAGGTCGAACGGATTCGGCGCGCGGCGCTGGCGGGATTGCTGGTGCTGATCGTCGGCACGGCGTTGGCGGTCCTTGCCGGGCGCGGCGTCAGCAAACCGATCACGTCGCTGGTCGCCGCGACCGAAGCCGTAGAACGCGGAGACTTCGACGCGGTTCGACCGGTGCGAGCCAGCCGTATTCGCGAGCTCGACGATGCGCGCGAAGCCTTCGAGCACATGGTCCGAGGCCTGCGCGAGCGGCGCCTTATCCGCGATACCCTGGGCCGTTTCGTGCCCGAGAAAGTCGCGGCGTCGTTGCTCGCCGGCGGTGGCAAGCTCGAAGTCCAGCAGGCCGAGGCAACCATCCTGTTCTGCGATATCGAGGCGTTTACGGCCCTGACCGAATCACTCGGTCCGGCCGGTATCGTGAACCTGTTGAACCGGTATTTTTCCGCGATGGTCGAGATACTCGAGCGCCGCGGCGGGATCGTCACGCAATTCCAGGGCGACGCGATCCTGGCCACCTTCAACGTACCGGTCGCCGACGAAGCGCATGCCGCGCAGGCGCTCGCGGCCGCCGAGGAGATGCTCGAATGCGTGGCGCAACAAACCTTCGATGGCCAGTCGCTCGCGATTCGCATCGGTATCAATACCGGCCCGGTAGTGGCCGGCGCGATCGGCGCGCACGAGCGCCTGAGTTACACGGTGCACGGCGACGCGGTCAACCTGGCGGCGCGTCTCGAGGAATTGAACAAGGAGTTCGAAACCCGGTTGCTGTTATCCGAGCACACGGCGGCGTCGATTCCGCAGCCGGCTCTGCGATGCGTCGGCGAGACCGCCGTGCGCGGTCGCTCGGGGGCGATTCGGGTCTACACGCTCGCCGCCAGGGCCGGGCGCGAACAGTCCCCGGCCCGATGAAATCCGGCGAACCGCACCGCATGCAGGCCCTGTTCGGCGGCGCTACCGATGGCGGCTTTTTCGATCTGCCGCGACTCGCGCCGGCGCAGACCGAGGCCGCCGATGTCGTCGTGCTCGGCGCGCCCGCGGCCACGCCCTACTCCAGCGTCGGCAATTACTGCGCCGGCGCACCCGCCGCGATCCGCGGCGCCTTCGGCTGGCCGGGGGTGCTCGATCACTACGATTTCGACGTCGGTGGCCCGCTCCTGCCGGCCGGTGCGCGCGGGGTCGACTGGGGCGACCTCGACTACAGCGAAACCGACTTCGCCGCCAATCGCGAGACCATACGGCAAGCCGTCGCGCGTGCGCTCGAGCTCGGCGCGGTGCCGCTCGTGCTCGGCGGCGACGACTCGGTGCCGATCCCGGTGCTCGAGGCCTATGCCGGCCGCGGGCCGCTGACCATCCTGCAGCTCGATGCCCACATCGACTGGCGCGACGAGGTCGGCGGCGAGCGGCTCGGCCTGTCGAGCAACATGCGCCGCGCGTCGGAAATGACCCAGGTCGCGCATATCATCCAGGTCGGCGCGCGCGGCATCGGCAGCGCGCGGCCGGACGATCGCGCCGATGCGCTCGACTGGGGCGTGCGGTTTTTCCCGCTACGGTCGCTGCGGCGCGACGGCTTCGCGCCGGTCGTCGACGCGATCCCGCGGGGCGCGAATCTCTACGTCGCACTCGACATCGACGTCATGGACCCGGCAATCGTGCCGGCGGTAATCGGCCCGGCGCCCGGCGGCCTCGATTACTGGCAGGTCGTCGAGTTGCTCGAGGCCGCGGCCGGGCGGGCGCGCCTGGTCGGATTCAACCTCGTGGAACTGATGCCGGACAACGACGTCGGCGGGCGCGGCGCGCTGGTTGCGGCGCGGCTGGCGGCGCTGATGCTGGCGCTGGCCGCGCGTCAGCGAGTCACCGCCTAGCGGATCAATCGCCGGCCGCCTCGAGCAATCGCGCCCAGGCGTCGGGCGCGACGCGGCCGACGAGATCGAAACCGCCGGCGCCGTCCGGGCGAAACACGACGCCCTCGCCCTCGGCCGGGTAGACCGGCGTGGCATTGCGCGCGACGTTGCCGTGGGCGACGATGATTCGATTGCTGCCGGCCGGCGGCGGCGACGCCAGCAATCGACGTGCGCGCGCGACGATCGCGCCGCGGCCGCCGAAGTAACTCGCCGATCGCAGGTTCATGACGTCAGTCGACGGCCGCACCGGCCCGACTTCCATCAGGCGCGCGGTTTCCATCGTTCGGCAGTAGGGACTGGCCAGAATCTCGCCGACCGGGATCGCGAGGCGCCGCAGCGCGTCGCCGATCCGGCGCGCGTCGGCGCGGCCCTCGGCCGACAGCTGGCGCATGCGCGCGGCGTCGCAACTGAGCCAGTCGTCGGCCTGCTGCACGCGGTCGGACTGGCTCCAGTCGGTCGCGACGTGACGGAAGTAGATGTTGTTTCCGCCGGCCCGCAGCGCGTCGAGCAGCGCGTCGTCGGCCGCCGCGACCGCGCCGGCGAACAGCAACAGCAGGCCCGCGATCCCGCCGGCATTCGATATTCTGTTCATTTGCGATGCAACTCGGCGAGACGATGATTGTCAGGAATTTGTACGTGGGACCCCGGCGCAGGGACCAGTGCCGCCCGTTCCCTGGCGTCCTGGCTCGTCATCGCCTAGCCGACTTCGTCGCGATGCGCGGCGACGAAATCCGCCATGCTGGCGAACTCCCGCTCGATCGTGAACTCGCCCTCGGGCGGCGCGGTCGCGCCATAGCCGTCGGCGCCATGGCGACGGTTGATCCAGACTTTCGGCAAGCCCATCTGCGTTGCCGGCACCATGTCGTGGGTCAGCGACTGCGCGACGTGCAGGATCTCGCCGGGCAGGATGCCGAGGTCGCGGCGCACGCGCTCGAGCATGAATTCGAAATTGTGCAAATCGGGTTTATAGCTGCCGGCATCCTGCGCGGTATAGATCGCGTCCCATTCGATTTCGAGGCGGGCATTGCTGCCCATGTAGCTGATGCGGTCGCAGTTGGTCAGTGTCGCCATGCGGTAGTGCCGGCGCAGATAGGCAAGCGACTCGGCCGAATCGGCGAACGCCGGCCAGTCCTTGACCGACTTGCCGAAGGCGACGGCCTCGTCGTCGCCGAGCTTGATCTGCCACTTTTGCGCCAGCGCGCGGGCGACGTCGGCGAGCAGGTCGCTGTAGATGCGCCGCGGCGTTTCGCGCTGCTGCGCGAGTTCGAACTCGGCGAAGAGTTCGAGCACCTCGTCGCGCTCGAGACGAATCGGCAACTTGTCGAGCAGCGGCGCGAGCGCGGCGTAGATGCCGCTCTCCCAGTCGATCAGCGTGCCATAGGTGTCGAAAGTCAGGAGTTTATAGTCGGACAGTCGCATGAATCACCCGGGTCGAAGCCGCGCCCGGCGCGGACGCGTGGTCATTATAACTCCGGGATGACGATTTGACAGGCCGGCGCCCCGACGGGCGCGCGGCGGTTTTCAGTTGCGGTAGTGTCGCGGAATCGCGTAGCTGTCGCCGAGAAACTCGCCGAACATTTCGGCGATTTCCGGATGGTTGACCGGTTCACCCGACTCGTCGATCAACAGGTTCTGCTCGGAGACGTAAGCGTGATAAGCCGTCGAATCGTTTTCCGCGAGCAGGTGGTAGAACGGCTGGTCCTTGCGCGGGCGAATATCCTCCGGGATGGCTTGCCACCATTCCTCGGTGTTGCTGAACTCGGGGTCGACATCGACGATGACGCCACGAAAATCGAACAACCGATGCCTGACCACCTGACCGATCGTGAATTGTGTATTCGTAACGTTCATGACCCCTATATATACGCTGGACCGGTTTAATCAAGTGACGAATACGCAAACTGTGACCGTGTACAAATTCGCCATTTGATGATAAATATAGAAATTTCAATAGTTTACGGGAGTCGCGGAAAATATGGCCGAGACCTTGCCGCCGATTCGGGAGTTTCTCGAGCGCAGCGGCCTGCCGTTCGAAATCCTGCCCTGCGCGCCCGGGCTGGCCGATACCGCCGCCTACTGTGCGCACTATGGCGCCGCGCTCGACAAGTCGGCCAACGCGATCCTGGTCAAGAGCAAGACCGGCGGCGAGCGCTTCGCGCTTTGCGTATTGCTGGCGACCCAGCGCCTCGACGCCAACCGGGTCGTGCGCAAGCGGCTCGGCGCGCGCAGGGTGTCGTTCGCCAGCGCCGACGAAACCCGGCGCCTGACCGGCATGGAGATCGGCGGCGTCACGCCGCTGGCGCTGTCTGACGAGCTGCCGATCTGGATCGACGCCGCGGTCATGCGCTGCGATTACGTGCTGCTCGGCGGCGGTAATCGCGAATGCAAGCTCAAGGTCGATCCGCGGGTGCTGTTGCTGCAACCGTCGGCGGAGATCGTCGCGGGGCTCGCGCGCGAAAGCTGAACCGACGGATCGACGGGGAACCCGGGAGCGGATCGCGTCTCTAACCCTGCGAGTCCGATAACGGCGTCGCGAAGCGACCTTCGCGGCGATTGCCAAACCGGGGAGCCCTGCATAAATCGAGATCGAAGGAAATTCGTCCTGCTCGGCGGCGCCGTGCCGCTCGGCCTGCTGCTCGCCGCGGCACGCGCGCTGGCGGCCGAAATGCCGCGGGTCGACCCCGATGGCGCCACCGCCAAAAGCCTGAACTATACCCACGCCTCGCCCGACGCCGACAAGCGGTGCGCGAACTGCCAGTTCTACACCGACCCCGGCCGGTCCGACTGGGGGCCGTGCGTCATCTTCCCCGGCCAGCTGGTCAACGCCGACGGCCTGTGCAACTCCTACTTCAAGCGGGCCGGCCGAACCGCGGCATCGACGCGCCGCGCGTTCGGCGAGTTCGACGGCAGGATTGGGACGTGCCGCCGAAGTGCGGTATCCTGACGCGCAGACTTCCGGCACCAGGACAACCCATGGCCAGCGAACAGGAATCGACGAAATCCGCCGGCGGCAAACCGCCGGCCAGGAAAGCGCCCGGCAAGAAAACCCCGACGAAGAAGGCGCCCGGCAAAAAAGCCACGGCAAAGAAGAAGACCGCGACGAAGCAAAAAGCAGCGCCGAAAAAACGAGTAGCGCCTAAGAAGCGAACCGCGACGAAGAAGAAAGCCGCGACCCAGGTCGACAGGCAGGCCGCGGCGAAATCCCGCGACGCGCTGGTCAAACAGCTGAAGGCCGACCTCGAGGCTGCCCGCGAGACGATGAAAGCCGCGCGCGCCGCCGCGCGCGAAGAACTGCGCCTGGCCAACGCGTCGGCGCGCGCGGAGATGGCCGCGCTCAAACAGAACCTCAAGGCCGCGCTCAAACGCGAGCAGGAATTGCTCAAGCTCGGCGAACAGCGCGCCAGGAAAATGCTCGAGGCCGGCCGGCGCTGGGAGCGCGAGCAAATCGCGCGCATCAGAAAATTCGCCGCGGGCCGGGGCGGCAAGAAAAGCTAGCCCGCTGCCGCAGCGGCCCCACCACGCGCAATGTCACTCGAGGCCAAGCTTCGCCGCATCGCGCTGGAGCGGCAGGGATTGCTGCGCAAGGACAGTTTCGGCCGCGGCAAGGGCGCGGTGCTGCGAGCCATAGAACACCTCGGCTACGTGCAGATCGATACGATTTCGGTCGTCGAACGCGCCCACCATCACGTGCTTTATTCGCGCGTCTCGAATTACCGGCCAGCCATGCTCGACCGGCTCGTGCGCGAGCGCAAGGTGTTCGAATACTGGTATCACGCGGCGGCCTGGCTGCCGATGCGCGACTACCGTTTCGCGCTGCCGCGAATGGCGAAAATGCACGGTGATCGCAGCTGGTTTCCGGCCGCCGACCGCAGGCTGCAGCGCGAAATCCTCGCCCGCATCGAGGCTGAGGGTCCGCTGCGCGCGCGCGACTTCGTCGACCCCGATCACAGTTCGGCCGGCTGGTGGGAATGGAAGCCGGCCAAGCAGGCGCTCGATCAGCTGTTCATGCAGGGCGAGCTGATGATTCACGCCCGCGAGGGTTTCGAAAAGGTTTACGACTTGCCCGAGCGGGTACTGCCGGACCGGGTCGACACGCGCTCGCCGACGACCGCCGAATACGCCGCCTACCTGGTCGGCACGACGCTGCGCGCGCATGGCTTCGCGTCGCAGAAGTCGATGACCTATCTGCGCAAGGGGCAGAAACTGCGCCAGGCGGTGCGCGCCGAGCTCGCCGCGCGCGTCGAGAACGGCGCGCTGATCGAGCTCGATATCGGCCGGCGTAGCCCGTTGTACATCGATCCCGGGCTGCTCGAGCAGCGCGCGCCGCGCAGCCGGGCGCAGGTGCGCATCCTGTCGCCGTTCGACAATAGCTTGATCCAGCGCGAGCGCGCGCGCGACCTGTTCGGCTTCGATTTCCAGATCGAGTGTTACGTCCCGGGGCCCCGTCGAAACTACGGCTACTTCTGCCTGCCGATTCTCTATCGCGACCGCTTCGTCGGGCGCCTCGACTGCAAGGCGCACCGCAAGATACGACGGCTGGAAATCATCTCGAGGCATATCGAGCGCAAGGTCGACGCCGAATTCGAAGGCGCCCTCGACGCCGCGCTGGCCGATTTCGCCGCGTTCAACGGCTGCGAAGCCGTCGACGGCCGCGAAGCCTGATCCCGCACCGCCCGGATCAGACGGCCGGCACTGCCTGCCTGACCGGAATCGGATCGCGCGCCGCACGCACCTGGTTGCGACCGTTTTCCTTGGCCTGGTAGAGCGCCTGATCCGCCAGGTGAATCAATTCCTTCGGCGTGGTGCAATCCGGCGAAAGGGTCGCGACGCCGGCCGAGGCGGTCATGTCGGCGAAAGCCGGATCGATGTCGGGTTCGGCGGTGCTCGAGACGAGCACTCCTCGGATGCGGTCGGCGATCTCGATCGCCTGGTCGAGACTGGTCGCCGGCAGGATCAGCACGAATTCCTCGCCGCCGTAGCGGCAGGCCATGTCGCCGGTGCGCAGGCTCGAGCGCAATATACGCGCGAACATGCGCAGGGCGCGATCGCCGACCTCGTGGCCATGCGTGTCGTTGAGACGTTTGAAGAAGTCCAGGTCGAACATCACCAGCGACAGTTCGTCCTGGTTGCGCTGCGAGCGGTCGATTTCGATTTGCAGCGCCTCGTCCATGTAGTGCCGATTGAACAGCTCGGTGAGCGCGTCGCGCGTCGATTTGAATTCGAGCGACTGCTGCAGGCGCATGCTGTAGATCGCGAAACCGGCGCGCTCGACGAGTAGCGGCAGTATCGTTTGCGCGCGCTCGTCGAGCGGAATCGCGACGCCTTCGAGATGTAACAGGCCGAGAGTTTCGCCGCCGGCGCTGATCGGCAGGCACATTTTTTTCCTTCTGGTACCGCAATTGGCCGCGAGGCACTGGTGATGGGTTTGCGTATCGTTGTCCGGGAACGGCGTCGACAGCCGGTACGACCAGCAAGCCTGCGCGTCGATCGTCTCTCCGCGCGCCGCGTCGCCCCACTGCCCCGCCGGTGTAAACTCGTTGGATCGCGGGTCCATCAGGTAGATCGAACCCGACGAATCGGGCCATAGGTTCGCGATCGTATCGACGATCGTCGTGCTGACTTCCTGCAAATCGTTGCACACCTCGATGTAACCGCTCATCCGGTTGAGCACCTGGAAGTCGACGTGATGCTGCTTCAGTGCGCCGATCGATTCCTTGAGCTGCTTGTTGGTGTTCATCAGGATTTCGGTAGTGATTTCCTGGTTGGCGACATAGGCCCTGGCGCGGCCGACGAGCGGCCACAACGCGACCGCCGTCATCGCCGAGATCACCGCGGTGGCGACCATGACGACGGCCTCGAGGTAATAATCGGGATACCAGATCGTGACGATGCTGATCACATGCGTCATGCCGCAGGCGAAGATGAACGCGCTGAACATCACGAATATCCATTTCATCTTTCGCGATTGTTGCCGCCGCATCGTGATCAGCAACGCGATCGGGATCGAAAAGTAGGACAACGCGATGACCGCGTTACCGATCACCATGCTCCACAGCAATCCGGGATTCCACAGGAAGCAATGCCCGTGCGGCATGAAGGAGTCGATATTAAACCAGTTGTTCAGCATTTCGTTCCTGCCTTGTCCTGACGTCGACCGGGATTACGCAAAGAAGTCGGCCCAGCGTCGGGCAATACTCAAGACTCGTTCACGAAACACCGAAGGTCGATTTTTTGCTATCCGGACCTTTCGACGAACGTATCGGCAGGGCGGCGAAAAAACTGAGTGAAAATGGCCGACCGCCGCGATTTTCTGTTGGAGGAGCGCGCCGGCGCGGCGTCGCTCAACGCGCCGACCGCTCGGCCGGGAGGCCCAGGATCGCGCCGGGGGCGTTGGCGGGCCCGCGCATTGCCGGCCGGGACGCGCTCAGTTCAGGATGGCCTTGCCCATCTCGACGCTGACCGCGCGCGCGGTTTCGGAGAAATCGTTGATGACCTCCGGCGACAGCTCGATCATCGCCCGCACCCCGGGCGCGACCAGGTTGTCGACGTCGAGCGGGCGGGTTGCGCTGGTGCACGCGTGGGCGAAATGCAGCAGCGCGATTTCGAGTTGCTGCGCGGGCGCCGCTTCGGGTTCCGGCTGAAAGCGGATCAGCATCTGCAGTTCCGACGACAGGTTCCAGTTCGCCATCAGGATCGCGCCGATATCGCCATAGTGGTAATCGAGCATCTGCCGCTGGATTTCGTGCAACGGCTGGCGACTCTGTACCGACAGGCGAATCGCCTCGCGCGCGTGATCCGGAAACTTGGCGCACAATACCAGCGAGCCGATATCGTGCAGCAGGCCGGCGACGAACAGGCGATCGCTGCGTTCGAGTTTCAGGCGATCGGCCATCAGCCGGGTCAGCACGCCGCAGTAGAGACTGCCGTGCCAGAAGGGTTTGAGCGGCAGGATGTCGTTGGGCAGGTTGAGGCTGGAGACGGCCGATACGCCGAGCACCAGCGTGTGCAGGCGGTCGAGGCCGACCAGGTTGAGCGCGCGCGACAGGCTCTCGATCGGCTCGGGAAAACTGTAGTAAGCACTGTTGACGACGCGCAGCAACCGCGCCGACAGGTTGGGATCGACGACGACGACTTCGGCGAAGTCCTCGATATCGGCATGCTCGTCGTCGAGCAGGCGCCGTATCTTGAGATAGATTTCGGGCAGCGAGATCAGTTCGGTGACTTCCTGTAACTCTTTTTCGATGTCTGGCATGACCAAATTCCGTGTTCGAGGTGACGAGGGGTCGGTCCGGCGCGTCGCGCCGGGCGGCGGGGCGCGGGTAGCCGATCGCATCGAACGGGGTATCGGCAGCGCGCGAAAATTATTGAGTCGTCAGGACGCCCGGCCGAACGAAATCAGCCCACCGGAGAGCGCCCCGGTCCACCACGCGACCCTGACTGATTCAAAGCCGGGGTTCATTCTTTGAATCCGGTATCAGTCACGGATTTTTCGAAGGCAAATCGATCGGCACGACCGCGCCGCGTTGCCCGATGACCTGGCGGGCGACCCGCTGCCCGGCGCCGACGCTGGCCTCGACGGTTCCGCCCTGGAGTCGCGCCGCAAGGTAGCCGGCGTTGAAACTGTCGCCCGCGGCGGTCGTATCGATCACCCGCTCCGGCGGCGCAACGGGATATTCGTGGCGTGCACCCGCGAGGCTGACCAGGCAGCTATCGCCGCCGCGTTTGAGCACGATTTCCGCGCAGCCCAATTCCGACAGGCGCGCCAGCACCGAGGCGGGATCCGCATCCCGCCACAGCGCGGATTCGTCGTCGATCGACGGCATCGCCAGGTCGCAGTTGCGATAGGCCCGGGTTACCCAGTCGGCGGCGTCGTCGGCCGGCCACAGCCGGGGTCGATAGTTGCTGTCGAAGGCCACCTTGCCGCCGGCGGATCTGAAGGCACCGAGAAAATCCAGCAATTGCCGGCGCCCCGCGGGTTCCAGCACCGCCAGCGTGATGGCGGAAAAATACAGCCAGTCGAACGCGCCCAGTTGCTGCTCGAGCGTGTTCGCTCCGGGCGTCTGAAACAGCTTCCTGGCCGGCGCCTGTTCGCGCCAGTAATAGAAACTGCGTTCGCCCGCCGCATCGGTGCGAATCAGGTAGAGGCCGGGCACGCCGCCGGGCAGGCGCTCCACGCAATCGGTAAACAGCCCTTCGGCTTGCCAGGCTGCCAGCATTTCGTCGCTGTACGGGTCATCGCCCAGCGCGGTAACGTAGTGCACATCGATCGCCGTCCCGGCGCAGCGCGCGAGATAAATCGCCGTGTTCAGCGTGTCGCCGCCGAAACCGCGCAGGCAGCTGCCGTCGCCCCGGTCGAATAACTCGATCATGCACTCGCCGATGACGCCTATCTTCATCCGGGTAACCTGTCGTGCCAGTCCAAATATAGTACCAGTCGATCCCGAGCCTGTTCGTAATAATTATGAGTTTCTCGAGCAAGCTGAAAGGTCGGGATTTTAAAACCGGAGTACGGACCGTAACCGGCTCGGAGCCCGTAGCGGCGCTCACTTGTCCAGTCGCACCCGAACCGGCCGGGCGCGCAGCCTTCCTGCGAGCCATGGATAAACCTGCGCAAGCCTTGTTTCGCGCCCGCTTCCTCCGGCACGAGTACAGATGGGGTCAAGTCTTGACTTTACGCATTTTCCAGGGAGTTATCCGCACGAACTCAATATATGGTAAGTCCAGACCTGACCCCATACACGAGTCCGGGGCCTCTACGGCAAGACTACCGACGCGCACACGGACAACCGCGTACGCGCCGACAGCCGGGTCGATTAAGTACCATCCCGCTAGGCGACCTCGGCAAGCTTGTCGAGGATATTCATCCAGCCACCCTCGTGATTGCCGCGCGATTCCTCGTCGGCGAATTTCACGTGAATCAGTTCGACATTGGTGGTCCTGTCG
>JAHEKJ010000156.1 GCA_024638385.1 Gammaproteobacteria bacterium
CATCTCGTCTCTCCGTGCAGGGCGACGCGACGAGTCTAACCCGAGCGGCGCCAAAATCGAATTGCCTTCGCCCGAACAATGTTGAATGATGCGCGCAGTTCTCGAATTCGGGCAATGGCGAACTTACCCACCAGTCAGCAAATCGGCGCGCTCGCGCGCCGCGACGCGCGCCTCGAAATCGCCTGGGGCGACGGCCACGTCAACCGCTATCCGACGATCCGGCTGCTCGAGGCGTGTCGCCGCGCGCGCTGCGGCGACACCGGGACCGCGGTGCGCCATGAGCGCCTGACCGGCAAGCCGGCGCGTCCCGAACCGATCGAGGTCGGCGAAGTCGAGCTGGTGCTCGCGATCGATTGACAGGAGCGACCGATCGAACCCGAACTGTTCATTTCATTCGTCGTCTTCGGCGTGATCGCCGCGGTCACGCCCGGGCCCAATAACGTCATGCTGACGACCACCGGGCTCAACTTCGGCGTGCGCCGCGGCATCCCGCACCTGCTCGGCATCTGTATCGGCTTTCCGGTCATGCTGGCGCTGATCGGGCTCGGCTTCGGCACGCTGTTCCAGGTCTACCCGCTGCTACACGACGCGATCAAGGTGGTCGGCATTCTCTACCTGCTGTTTCTCGCGTGGAAGATCGCGACCACGCGCGGCGGCGGGGGTGCCGCGAGCCAGTCGAAGCCGATCAACTTCTGGCAGGCGGCGGCGTTTCAATGGGTCAATGCCAAGGCCTGGATCATGGGCAGCAGCGCGCTCGCGGCCTATACCACCCTCGACGGTAATTTCTTTCTCCAGGTCGCGATCATCTGCCTCAGCTTCGCGATCATCACGCTGCCCTGCGCCGGGATCTGGCTGGTCTTCGGCGCCGGCCTGCAGCGGTTCCTGCACAATCCCTTGCACCTGCGCCGCTTCAACATCGCGATGGCGTTGCTGCTGGTCGCGTCCATCGTCCCGGTGGTCATCGACCTGGTCAGCAAGCTTCACCCGGAGTAACGGCTCCGGGTGAAAATCCGGACCAGGGAAAATTCGATTCGGGTCGAAGGCCCGATCGATAAATGCCGATCCGACCCGAAATTAGTCGGGGGTGTTGGCGGCGATGAATTCGGCGATCAGATCGGTCGGCACGGCGCCGGCCTGCTTGGCCATCAGCTTGCCGTCGGGCGCGTAGATCAGCAGGCTCGGCGTGCCGATCCAGCGGCTGCCGGTCGCGATCTGGTAATAGCCGGTCACGGCCTCGGGCTCGCCGATCAGGTTCGGAAAACGCACCTCGCGCTCGGCGACGAACTCGAGCGCGTCGGCGCGCCGCGCGTCGCCGTCGAGCGTCAGGCCGACGACCCGCGCGTTCGCCTGTTGGTCGTGAAACCGCTGGTAGGACCCGATTTCGCGCTGGCAGATTTCGCAGTCGGAGGCCCAGATCATGACCACCAGCCATCGCTCGGCGTCGCGATAGTCGTCGAGGCTTTCGGGCGCCTGCGTTTGCAGGTTCATGAACAACGGCGCGGCGGCGACTCCGCTGCTCGTTGCGAGCAGTAACAGCGCGAACGCGAAAGCCCGCAAGCCGTCTTGCATTGCAACGGGAGCTTGCATATCGGGAAACTTCAGCGACGATTGCGGCAGCCAGCAACAACCATCACCGGCCGGATCGAAACGATGCGGCCGGCGCGGCTGGCGGAACCGGCGATGCCTACGGCTTGATGTAGGCGTAGCCCTCGAGCTGCAGCTTGGCGACCTCGGCCACGCCGCTCGGCACGATGTCTTCGTCGTCGACGTCGTAGAGGTCGGTCATGACGTCGACCTTGCGCCCGCGCACGGTATTCGCGCAAACGGCAAACTGTACCCCTTGCCCTTTCAGATCACTGACCTTGGCGGTCATGTTCTGATCGGCGTTGGCATGCTTGAACTTCTTCAACCGCTGCAGCGAATCGGGCTCGAGCAGCAATGACAGGCCGTTGCCGTGCAGCACGACCTTGAGGTCGAGATTCTCGGCGCCGACCGCGTTGATGTGGTTCTGAATGTTGCGCAACGCGCCGGCCTGGGCCTTCGGATTGTCGTAGTTGATGTGGTAAACCACTTTCTGCTTGCCGTAGTACTCGCCGGCCAGCGCCTGCCCGGTCAGCATCGAGCCCGATACGAGCAATGCCGACAGGATGAGGGTGGTAATCGTTTTCATGTTTTCTCCTCGATCGTATGCATAGGTCCGCTGGATAGCTTACGCCAGTGGCGGAAAGAAATGAATTAGGGAAATCCCTAACCCCGCCGATCAATTCTTCTCCCGTAAAATCAGCGAGATGCGCACCAGTTCGGAGAGGGAACGAGCACCCGTCTTCTCCATCACCCGCGATCGATGCGCCTCGACGGTCTTGTCCGAAATGCCGAGCTCTGCCGCCGCCGACTTGTTGGTGTGACCGGCAACGATCAGATGCATGACCTCGGCTTCGCGCTCGCTCAGCGACTGCAACGCGCTGGCCGCAACCTCGCGCTCGTGCTCGGCATCGTCGAGTTCACGGCCGCGGGCGAGCGCGCTCCTGACGCTGACGAGGAGCTCGCCGTCGGTGTAGGGTTTTTCGAGGAAATCGTGCGCGCCGAGTTTCATCGCGCGGATCGCGATCGGCACGTCGGCATGCCCGGTCAGCACGATGACCGGCATCCGGTTGTGGCGCGCATTCAGGGCTTCCTGCAGCTGCAATCCGCTGCGTCCGGGCATGCGGATATCGACCGTGATGCACCCGCTCCAGTCGTCCGAATAATCGGCGAGAAACGCCTCGGCCGACGCGAACGCCCGCGTCTCGATGCCCTCGGTATTGAGCAGCCAGCACAGCGACTCCCGTGCCGAAGAATCGTCGTCGACGACGTATACCTTCTGGCCCGCTTCGCTCGATGGCTCGACGCGGCTCATGACAGCGGCAAATTGAAGCGAAACGTCGGCAATTGCGCGTCGTTCACGAAGTATTCGATCGTGCCGCCGTGCGACTCGATGATCGAGCGGCTGATCGAAAGCCCCATGCCCATGCCTTCCCGCTTGGTCGTGAAAAACGGGTCGAACAGGTGCGCGACCACGTCGTCGCCGAGGGCATCGCCGGTATCGCTGATCGCGACGCACAGCGCGCCCGTGCCCTGCTCGCGGACGTCGATCGCGATTCGCCTGCTGGTACCGTTGCCGTCGCGCAGGGCCTCGATCGCGTTGAGCAGCAAATTGACGATGACCTGTTCGATCTGGATGCGATCGGCGTCGATGCGGACCACCTCGGTCGCGTAATTGATGTCGACGTCGATCGCGTACTGATCCAGCCGCGGCCGCAGCAACTCGACCGCCGAATCGATGCAATCACGCACGAAAAACCGCTCGTGCTTGAGATTCTCGCGGCGGATGAATTCACGCAGGCGGCGGATGATCCCGGCGGCGCGGCGCGCGTCGGCGCCGAGCCGCGTGATCGCGTCGTGCAGCTCTCCGCGATCGCGGCCCTCGCGGCGTAGCAGACGCAGGCAACCGTTGCTGTAATTCAAAATTGCGGTCAACGGCTGGTTCAGTTCGTGGGCGATGCCGGCGGCGATCTCGCCCATCGTGTTGACCCTCGAGACGTGCGCGAGCTGGCTCTCGTGTTCCTGCGCGCGGCGGTTGATCGCTTTGCGTTCGCTCTCGCCGCCGAGCCATTGCGCCATCAACTGCAGGATATCGATGTCGACGTCGGAGAATTCGCGCGGGTCCGCGCCCTCGTCGTAGAACAGGATGAATCCCGTCGCGTCGTCGCCGCGCCGGTAGGCGGTTCCGAGCGCGCGGCCCGTGGGCCGGTCTTCGCCATCGGCCAGCCGCACCGGGTTCGCGGTTTGCCTCAATTCGGGGTGCCGTTCGAACAGCCGCGCCAGGCGCAACACGGCGGCATCGACAGCGGCATCGAAATCCCCCCGGTCGCGGTGCGCGCGGTGGGTGATCTCGATGGCGCCATCGCGGGCAACGCCGAGCGCGGCATGCTCCATGCCGAAGAAACGACAACCCTCGCGCAGCAGGCCATCGATCTTGGCTCCGAAACCCGCCTCGCTATCGGTCGTGATGTCGTGAATCGCGCGCAGCGCCGCCTCGCTGTGGCGCAGCGATTCGTTGACCTCGGCAAGCTCGGCGGTGCGCTCCGCGACCCGCGCCTCGAGGGTTTCCTTGTGCCTGGCAAGCAATGCTTCCGACTGCGATATGCGCCGGTTGGCGCGCGCGATCGCGATCAGCAGGCCGAGCAACACGAGCACCATCGCCAGGCTGAAGAGAATCCAGTGCTTGTACTCGCGCCAGACCGACGCCAGGCTGGGTCTGCCGAGGTGCGCGTACGGTCCGATCTGCAGCTCGCGAAACAGTTCGTGTACCGGGCCATAATCTAGCGGGATAGTCCAGCCGGCGGCATAGGCGCTACGCGCGGCTTCGCTGTCGGCTTCGAGTTCGAGCAGCGCGATCGCAACGCGTTGCGCCAGCCGCTCGGGCGTCGCGCGTGCCTTCGCAAACGGCCACTCCGGGTAGAGTCGCGTGCTGTGCAGAAACGGAAAGCCGTCGTGCGCGCGCGCGTCGAGAATCCGGATTCGCTCGAGATCGACCAGGCCCGCCGCTGCCATGCGCTCGAGCGTGCCGCTGCGCACGGTGCCGAAATCGACCTCGCCGGCGAGCACGGCGTGGACGATCGCGTCCTGCGGGAAGCCGCGAAACTCCACTCTGGCGAGGTCGGCAAAGGGATCGATGCCGGCGTCGAGCAGTTCCCGCCAGGCCATCTGGAAACCGCCGAAAGCTTCGCGACTGACGGCCGCCATCGCGTGCCCGGCGACGTCGCCGAGCGCGAACAGGTCCGGGTGATCGCTGCGGGTGAACACGACCGCGCCGAACTGGGTGAATTCGGCGCCCAGGTGCCGCGCTTTCAGCGTCGCCAGCCGCGAAATGCCGTGGGCGTGCTCGAGCATGACATAGTTGCCGGTGTTGGTCAGGATGAAATCCAGCTTGCCGGCGGCGACTTCGCGCGCCATGCCTTCGAGCGTCAACGGCAGGATCCGAAAGCGGTAGCCGATGCGGTCGCTCAGGTAGTGTGCGGTCGGCAGCCAGCGCTCCAGCGCATCGGCCTCGCCGCGAAACGCGAGCACCCCGATCGTCATGTCGCCCTCCGCCGCTGCCGGCGAGCCGCCGGCCAGCGCCAGGGCCAGCGTCAGCAACCAGGCCGCGAACGCGCCGCGTCGGCCGCGGCGGCGCCGGCCTAGTCGCGCCCGGGCGCCGCGTAAGCCTCGTCGTCGGCGTACGGAAACCACCAGAAATCCTGCGTGCCGCAGTTCGGATCGAGCCACACGAACTTGGTCTTGCGGAAGGTTTCGAGCCCTTCGGGTCCGAGCTGCCGGCCGATACCGCTCATCTTGGTGCCGCCGAACGGGCCGGCGTCGTTGTCGAGCAGCGGCGCGTTGATCCAGACCATGCCGCCGTCGAGTTCTTCCGACGCGCGGATCGCCTCGCCCATGTCGAGCGTGTAGAGGCACGCGCCGAGGCCGTACTTCGAATCGTTGGCGTACTCGAGCGCCTGCTCGAAACTGTCGACCTTGCAGATCGGCGCGACCGGACCGAAGCTCTCGTTGTTGAAGATATCCATTTCCGGCGTGCAGTCGGTCAGGATCGTCGGCTCGACGAACCAGCCATGGTCGAGCCCGGCGGGGCGGCCACCGCCGAGCGCCACCCGCGCGCCCTGCTCGCGCGCGCGCTCGAGTACGCCCTCGTAGCGGGTCCGCTCCTTTTCCGCGACCATCGGCCCCATTTCGACCGGTTCGAGGCCGTTGCCGATACGAATCGCGCGCGCCTGCTCGGCCAGCTTGGCGATAAACTCGTCGTAGACCGCCTCGTGCACGAAAAAACGCTCGGCCGAGACGCAGATCTGGCCACAGTTCATGTAGGCGGAGAACGCCGCGCCGCGCGCGACCACGTCGAGCGGCGCCGACGGCATGACGATGAACGGATCGTTACCGGAGGTCTCGATCAGCGTCGGTTTCATCAGTTCGCCGCATTTCGCGGCGATCGCCTTGCCGGTCGGCACGCTGCCGGTAAACGCGATCATGTGCGTGCCCGGGTGCTCGACCAGCCGGCGGCCGGTGTCGCCGGCGCCGGTCAGCACCTGGAACAGGCCCGGCGGCAGATGCCGGTTGAACGGTTCGGCGAACAGCAGCGTCGTCAGCGACGTATATTCCGACGGCTTGGCAACGACGGCGTTGCCGCAGGCGAGCGCGGCCGCGCCTTCCCACGCGAGCAGCGTCATCGGGTAATTGAACGGCTGGATCGAGACGACGACGCCGAGCGGCAATTTGAGCGTGTAGTTCAAATGA
>JAHEKJ010000007.1 GCA_024638385.1 Gammaproteobacteria bacterium
CCGGCCTCGCGCTGGTGCGCTTCGGCCGCTTCAAGGGGCGCACGCTGTTCTCCGGCATGATTTCGGCGCCGCTGGTCATGCCCGAGGTCATCACCGGCCTGTCGCTGCTGCTGCTGTTCATTACGCTGAACGAATGGATCGGCTGGCCCGACCAGCGCGGCTTCACGACGATCACGATCGCGCACATCACCTTCTCGATGGCTTACGTCGCGGTCATCATCCAGTCGCGCCTCGCCGGCATGTCGCAGGACCTCGAGGAGGCGGCGCAGGATCTCGGCGCCAAGCCGCTGCGCGTGCTGACCGACATCACGCTGCCGCTGATCGCGCCGGGCATGCTCGCCGGCTGGCTGCTGTCGTTCACGCTATCGCTCGACGACCTGATCATCGCGAGTTTCGTCACCGGCCCCGGCGCGGTGACGTTACCGATCCTGATTTACTCGCGCGTGCGGCTCGGCTTACGCCCCGATATCAACGCACTGGCGACGATCATCATCCTCGTCGTCGCGATCGGAGTCATCGCCGCCGGCTACATCATGTTGCGCCAGCAACGCCAGCGCGAACTCGAACAAAAGATGATCGCCGAGGAAGCCCACACTTGAGTTAGTTACGGGCCCGTTGGCTAGCCACGCTTGAGTTAGGGGGACGGTATACCTAACCACCCAAATTTAGTTGCATACCGAAACTGAATTAAGGTAGTTAGGTATACTGTCCCCCTAATTACGGGCCCGTTGGCTAGCCGGGGTCGCGGCGCAGGGCCTGGCACATACAGTGCACGCCGCCGCCGCCGGGCGTGATCATCGACACGTCGGGATCGAATACTTCGAGACCGTGGGCGCGCGCCTTGTCCTTCAGCACCTTGCTCTTCTCCGGCAACAGAATCCGGTCGTTGCCGAGCGCGACGACGTTGCAGCCGAGGTCGAGCGTGTCCTGGAACGGCACCGAGACGATCTCGATCTGCTTCGACTCGAGCCACGCGACGACCTCCGGGTCGGTCGACTCGAGGCAGACCGCGGCGAGTTTCGGCGCGAGCATCACGACCATCAGGTCGATGTGGACGTAGAACGGATCGATGTCGGCGAGCCGGACTTCCCAGCCCTCGGCATCGAACCAGTTTTTGAGCTGCAGCGCGGCCGATTCCTGGCTGCGGCCCTCGTCGCCCTCCCAGCCGATCAGCACGCAGCCCGGTTCGATGACGTTGAAGTCGCCGCCCTCGAAAGTGCCCGCGGTGACGTAGTCGTAGATCGGAATGCCGAGCCGCGCGTAGGTTTCGATCGCGCGGTAATTTTCGCCGCGCCGCCACCAGTTGGCCATGCTCGTGATGATCGCGCCGAACGGCGTCATCGCCGATGAATCGCGCGCGAACACCTGGTACGGCAGCGCCGGGTCGGGCTCGTGCAGGTGCACCCGCACGTCGGCCGATTCGTAGGCCGAGACCATCTCGGCATGCTGCCGACGGGCGATCGCCGGATCGAACGCGTAGTTGCGGCGGATGCTCTTCTTCGACACCGAGCTGGTTTCGAGCCAGCGGTAATGGTCGGCCGGGCCGAGCAGCACGTCGCGCAGAACGCCGTACTCGCAATCGGCGCCCCAGTGTTGCAATGCCGGCGTGTCGCCGCCGTCGCTGCGGACTCGCAGACTGAATTGATCGCTCATGCTGTCTCCCGATCGGTCGATACCCATACTGGCAATGCCGACGAGGCTATACCCGGGCCGAACCGGTTGTCAATCGCCTGCTGCCGCGGGCTTTGCGTGCCGCTCGGGCCCGATTGACTTTCGGAAATTTTGTGATCACTATTGCGGCGCGAAGCCGCGCAGGAACCCCATGAAAGACTGGATCGAACAGCACCAAATCACCGAGGTGGAGTGCATCGTGCCCGACCTGGCCGGCGCCGCGCGCGGCAAGATTATGCCCGCGACCAAGTTCACCAACGGCAAGCCGCTGCGCATGCCGCAATCGATCTTCATGCAGTCGGTCACCGGCGATTATCCCGACATCTGGGAACGCATCAATCCGCTCGACGTCGACATGGAGCTGCGCCCCGATCCCTATACGATCCGCATCCTGCCATGGGCGCGCGAGCCGTCGGCCCAGGTCATCCACGACTGCTTCGACATGGACGGCGGGCCGATCGGAATTTCCCCACGCCAGGTGCTGCGGCGCGTGCTCGACCTCTACCGCGCCGAAGGCTGGCGGCCGGTGGTCGCGCCCGAGCTCGAGTTTTACCTGCTGCAACCGAATCTCGACCCGCGCCAGCCGCTGCAGCCGCCGGTCGGCCGCACCGGGCGCGCCGAGCACAGCGGGCAATCGTTCAACATCGACGCGGTCAACGACTTCGAACCGATGTTCGACGACATGTACGAGTATTGCGAAGGCCAGGGCCTCGAGATCGACACGCTGATCCACGAGGAAGGCATGGGGCAGATGGAGATCAACCTGCTGCACGGCGACCCGCTCGAGCTCGCCGACCAGGCTTTCCTGTTCAAGCGCACGGTGCGCGAAGCCGCGCTGCGCCATGACCTGTACGCGACCTTCATGGCCAAGCCGATGGAAAACCAGCCCGGCAGCGCGATGCACATCCACCAGAGCATCGAGAGCCTCGAGACCGGCGAAAACCTGTTGTCGACGCCCGAAGGCAAGCCCAACGAGTTGCTGCTCGCGCATATCGCCGGCCTGCAGCAATTCCTGCCCGACGCAATGGCCCTGATGACGCCCTACGTGAACTCCTACCGCCGCATCGTGCGCGAGATGTCGGCGCCGATCAACTTCCACTGGGGCTTCGACAACCGCACTACCGGCTTTCGCATCCCGGACAACAATCCCGCGGCGATGCGGGTCGAGAACCGCATCGCGTCGGCCGACGTCAACCCCTACCTCGCGATCGCGACCTCGCTGGCCTGCGGTTACGTCGGCATGAAGCAGGGCCTCGAGCCGAGCGAGCCGCTCGCCGGCAGCGCCTATAACGAACCGATTCAGCTGTCGCGCCACTGGTACGACTCGCTGCAGCGTCTCGACCGGAACAAGGATCTGCGCGCAGTACTCGGCGACGCCTTCGTCGACGTCTACGTGTCGGTCAAGGAAGCCGAGTTCGACAATTTCCTGAACGTCATCAGCCCGTGGGAACGCGAGCACCTGTTACTGAAAGTTTGAGGACACCCGAATGAGCCCAGCGAACGCCGCCAGCAACACCGCGAAATGGCAAAGCCAGGACAGCGCGCACCATCTGCACCCGTTCACCAATCCGCAGGATTTGCTCGACAAGCCGGCGCGCGTGATCGAGTCCGCCGAAGGCGTTTACCTGACCGACTCCGAAGGCAACCGCCTGCTCGACATGATGGCCGGCCTGTGGTGCGTCAACATGGGTTATGGCCGGCCCGAACTGATCGAGGCCGTGGAGCGGCAGATTCGCCAGCTACCCTATTACAACCTGTTCTTCAAGACGTCGACGCCGCCCGCGGCCGAGCTGTCACAACTGCTCGCCGAGGTCGCGCCGGCGCACGTCAACCATACGTTTTTCACGAACTCCGGTTCCGAGGCCAACGACACCGTGCTGCGCATGATCTGGCGCTACTGGGACCTGCTCGGCAAGCCTGAAAAACGT
Source organism: Gammaproteobacteria bacterium (assembly GCA_024638385.1). Taxonomy (GTDB): domain Bacteria; phylum Pseudomonadota; class Gammaproteobacteria. The sequence continues at coordinate 3,600 of JAHEKJ010000007.1, forward strand.
ATCGTCATCAGCCGCAAGAACGCCTACCACGGCAGTACGATCGCGGCCTCGAGCCTCGGCGGCATGGCCGACATGCACAAGCAGGGCGGCGTGATCCCCAACATCGTCCACGTCGATCAGCCCTACTGGTACGAACAGCGCGTCACGCTCGGCCGCGATCTCGATCGTGACGAATTCGGCCGCCAGGCGGCGCAGTCGATCGCCGACAAGATCGAGGCACTGGGCGCCGACCGCGTCGCCGCGTTCATCGCCGAGCCGATCCAGGGCGCCGGCGGCGTCATCGTGCCGCCGGACAGCTACTGGCCCGAGGTCAGCCGAATCTGCGAACATTACGGCATCCTGCTGGTCGCCGACGAAGTCATCTGCGGTTTCGGCCGCACCGGCGAGTGGTTCGGTACCGATTACTACGACCTGACGCCCGACTTCATGCCGATCGCGAAAGGCCTGTCGTCCGGCTACCTGCCGATCGGCGGAGTCATGGTCGCCGACCGCGTCAGCGAAGTGCTGGTCCACCAGGGCGGGGAATTCAACCACGGCTTCACCTACTCGGGCCACCCGGTCTGCGCGGCGGCGGCGATCGCCAACGTCAACCTGATGCGCCAAACCGGCATCGTCGACACCGTTCGCGATTCGACCGCGCCGTACCTGCAAAAACGCTTGCGCGAGCTCGGCGAGCACCCGCTGGTCGGCGAGGTGCGCGGCGCCGGCCTGCTCGGCGCGCTCGAACTGGTCGAGGACAAGGCCGGTTTCGTGCGCTTCGACAAGGATCGGCGCGTCGGCATCCGCTGTCGCGATATCTGTTTCGACAATAATCTCGTCATGCGCTCGGTCGGCGATTCGATGGTCATCTCGCCGCCGCTGGTCATCGAAACCGCCGACATCGACGTGTTCGTCGAGCGCGCGTGGAAATGCCTCGACCTGACGCAAAAAGCGATCGCCTGATTCGCGCGCATGGCTGACGCGCTGGTTCAGGATCGCAGCGACACGAGCGACTATCCGGACTCGTACTATCACGCGACGCAAAACCGCGTCGTCGAACTCGAGCCGCTCGACGGTGACATTCGCGCCGACGTCTGTATCGTCGGCGGCGGCTACACCGGGTTGTCGGCCGCGTTGCACCTGGCGCAGCGCGGATACGAGGTCGCCCTGCTCGAGGCGCGCAAGCCCGGCTGGGGCGCGTCCGGACGCAACGGCGGGCAGCTGTGCAGCGGTCAACGCAAGGACCAGGTCACGCTCACCGGGATGGTCGGCGAGGCGGCCGCGCGACAACTGTGGGAACTCGCCGAGGCGGCCAAGCATCTCGCCCGGTCGCTGATCGCCGAGCACGGCATCGACTGCGATCTCAAGCCCGGCATCGCCCATCCCGATCACAAGCAGGCCTACGCGCGCGACACCGAGGCCTACGTCGACTTCCTGCGCGAGCAATACGATTACGCCGCGATCGAGTATCTCGAGCGCGACGCGATGGCCGAACTGGTCGGCTCGGACGTCTACTTCGGCGGCAGTCTCGATATGGGCGCCGGCCACCTGCACCCGCTGAACTACGCCCTCGGCCTCGCCGCCGCCGCGCGCGCGGCCGGCGCCGCGCTCTACCGCGACACGGTCGTCGAGGGTTTCACCGAGGGCCCGACCGTGCGCGTGCGCAGCGATCGCGGCACGGTCACCGCCGACCACGTCGTGCTCGCCTGCAACGGCTATCTCGGCCGGCTCGAGCCGCGCCTCGCCGGCAAGATCATGCCGATTAACAATTTCATCGTCGCGACCGAGCCGCTGGCGGCCGAACAGCTCGCGGTCGTCAACCCGCGCGACGTCGCGATCGCCGATTCGCGCTTCGTCGTCAATTACTACCGGCTGTCGGCGGACAAGCGCCTGCTGTTCGGCGGCGGCGAAAACTACCGGCGAAACTTCCCGCGCGATATCGCGAGCTTCGTGCGCAAGCCGATGCTCGAAATCTATCCGCGGCTTGCGTCGACCCGCATCGACTACGCCTGGGGCGGCACGCTCGCGGTCACGCTCAACCGCATGCCGCACTTCGGGCGGCTGGACGACGGCAAGCTCTATTTCGCGCAGGGTTACTCCGGCCAGGGCGTCGCGCTGGCGACGCTGGCCGGCAAGCTGATTGCCGACGCGCTCGCCGGCGAAGCCGAAAATTTCGACCTGTTCGGCAAGATACCGACGTGCAGCTTTCCGGGCGGCGCGTTGTTGCGCTGGCCCGGCATGGTGCTCGGCATGCTTTACTACGCGCTGCGCGACCGGCTGTAGCGCGATCCGCGGGCGGCGTCGCAATCATCGACGGAGGAACCGATGTACAAGCTTTACTGGGCGGAAAACACAGGCGCGATGGCGCCGCAGATGCTGCTCGAAGAAATCGGCGTCGAATACGAGCGCGTCGTCATCGACCTCGACGCCGGCGAGCAGCGCGGCGCCGAATTTCTGGCCGTCAATCCGCGCGCGCAGATCCCGGCGCTGCTGCTGCCCGACGGCGAAATCATGACCGAATCGGGCGCGATCGTCGTCCAGCTCGCCGACCGCCACGCCGACGCCGGCCTGTTGCCCGAACCGGGAAGCGGCGCCCGCGCGCGGGTGCTGCGCTGGCTGTTCTACGCGGTCGCGAATCTCTACGAAGCCGATTTGCGCGTTTACTACGCCGACGAGTACGTCGCCGACCCGGCCTGCGCCGATTCGCTGGTGACCCAGGCGCGGCGCGATCTCGACCGCCACTGGGACCTGCTGGAATCGCAGCTCGGCGCCGGGCCCTGGTTTCTCGGCGAACGCTTCTCGCTGCTCGACCCTTACCTGCTGATGCTGGCCTACTGGCACGAGCACCCAAAAGACCTGCTCGCGCGCTGCCCGCGTCTCGCCCGCCTTTGCGCCGGCGTGCTCGAGCGGCCCGCGTGTCGCGCCGTCTGGCGCCAGCATCACCCCGACGGAACGGGATTACCCGACTGACGGCGGCGCCTACCCGCCGTCGCTCTCGGCCTCGCGTTCGCGCCGCGCGACCGCGGCCAGGTATCTCGGCGTGCGACCGGCGTCTTCGTACACCGGATCGCCCTCCTCGACGCGAATGACCCGCGAGCCGGCTTCGTACGGGATTTGCTGTTCGATCTCGCGCAGCGCGGTGCCGATCAGATCGGCGAGCATTTCGTCGGCCGGCAATTCGTAGGCTTCGGCTAGCGCTTCGAGCTTGATCAAATCCTGCCGATTGAGGACGACTTCGGCTTTCACGAGCTCGCCGGCCTGCGTCGATTGCCGCTCCCAGTCCTGCAGCATTTTCCTGATCAGATTCTCGCTCATACCAGACTCCCGTTACCTGCTCGCAACTGCGCGCGCTGCCGCGCTGGCGAAGTTCGCGCCGGCTGCTATATTAACGGAAATGCAACGAAAACCCAGACCCCGATCGGCGCTACCGCGGGTCGCGGTGCAATCAGCCGTTGAGTCCGGCGCCAAGCCGGAATAAGATTCCCCCAACCCGACCAATCCGGAAGAATTCGACATGAGCGAAAAACTCAAAAACTTCAATCTGACCGTCGACGAGATCAAGCTCGTGCGCATGATAGATGAACTGGCCGATGGTCTGGAGCGGCTCGAATTCAACGACCCGCTGTCGCCGCGGGCCGAGTTCTTTCGCCAGGAAATCGAGAAGCTCGAGGAACGACTCGAGCAAATCCGGGAAAACACGCTGATTCGCTTCTAACCACCACCAACGGCCTGCCGTGCGGCGTCAGTTGATCGCCTTGCGGGCGAGCACTTCCTCGATCAGTTCATCGTCGCGCAACTGCAGGTGATAACCCTGGCTCTCGAGATTCTCGATGACTTCCGCGGCGTCTTCCTTCGCCAGCTCGCGCTCCTCGGTCAGATCGAAGCTGAAGCTGAACTCAGGCTCGCCGAACACGCGCAGCAGTTCGGCCGGGATCATCGAAAAGTCGTCCTTGTCGAGCAGGTAGAGATAGGTGTCGAGTTTACGATTGGAGCGATAGATATGGCACTGCATGATTGAGTCGGTCCGCTTGCCCGGCGGCAATGGTAGCACAGGGCCCGCGGGGCCGGCATCCCGCCGGCCCCGCGCCGAAAGTCAGGAGGTCGCGCTGGTGAATTCCGGATAGGCTTCCATGCCGCACTCGGCGAGGTCGACGCCGTCGTATTCCTCTTCCTCGCCGACGCGAATTCCAATAGTCGACTTGAGTGCGAACCAGACGACGAAGCTCGCGATGAAAACCCAGGCGAAGATCGTGATCGCGCCGACGATCTGGCCGCCGAAGCTCGAATCGCCGTTGGTCACGGGCACCAGCAGCAGGCCGAGCAATCCAACCACGCCGTGCACCGAGATCGCGCCCACCGGGTCGTCGATCCTGAGCTTGTCGAGCGTGACGATGCTGAACACGACCAGCACGCCGCCGATCCCGCCGAACAGCGTCGCCAGCAGCGGCGTCGGTGTCGACGGTTCGGCCGTGATCGCGACCAGGCCCGCGAGCGCGCCGTTCAACGCCATCGTGAGGTCGGCCTTGCCGAACATCATACGGGCGACGATCAGCGCCGCGATCAGTCCGCCGGCCGCCGCCGCATTGGTGTTCATGAACACCACCGCGACCGCGTTGGCGCTTTCGACCGTCGCCGTCGCCAGCACCGAACCGCCATTGAAGCCGAACCAGCCGAGCCACAGGATGAAGGTGCCGAGCGTCGCCAGCGGCAGGTTGGCGCCGGGTATCGCGTAGATCTGGCCCTGCTTGCCGTACTTGCCCTTGCGCGCGCCGAGCAGCAGCACGCCGGCCAGCGCCGCGGCGGCGCCGGCCATGTGCACGATGCCGGAGCCGGCGAAGTCGGAAAAGCCGAGGTCGCCGAGCGTATACATGCCGAACACGGCCTCGCCGCCCCAGGTCCAGCTACCCTCGAGCGGGTAGATGACGCCAGTCATGAACACCGCGAAGATCAGGAACGCCCACAGTTTCATGCGTTCGGCGACCGCGCCCGACACGATCGACATCGCGGTCGCGACGAACACGACCTGGAAGTAAAAGTCCGCCGATGGCGCATAGGTCGCGGGCTCTTCGGCGCCGGCGACGCCGTCTCCGGTAATCCCCGACAGAAACAGGCTGAAATCGCCCCCGCCGTACATGATCGAGTAGCCGCATACCATATACATGGTGCACGCGACGGCGTAGAGCGAGACGTTCTTGGTCAGGATCTCGGTCGTGTTTTTCGCCCGCACGAGACCGGCTTCGAGCATCGCGAAGCCGGCCGCCATCCACATGACGAGAGCGCCGCAAACGAGGAAGTAAAAGGTATCGAGCGCGTACTGCAATTGAAAAATCTGGTCTTCCATACTGCTCTCCTAAAGTGCTGCCGAACCGGATTCGCCCGTACGGATACGGACGACCTGCTCGAGGGGAGTGACGAAAATTTTACCGTCACCGATCTTGCCGGTGTTGGCACTGGTGCTGATCGCCTCGATCGCGCGGTCGACGAGGTCCTCGTCGATCGCAATCTCGAGCTTTACCTTGGGCAGGAAGTCGACGACGTATTCGGCGCCGCGGTAGAGCTCGGTGTGGCCCTTCTGCCGACCGAAGCCCTTGACCTCCGACACGGTCAATCCCTGGACGCCTATCTCGCCGAGAGCCTGGCGCACGTCATCGAGCTTGAATGGCTTGATAATCGCGATAATGAATTTCATGACTTGGTCTCCGAAGAAAACGGGGTCCGATTTTGGCGTCTCTGGGCAGGCGCGCAAATTCCGGTTAAAATTGGCGCATTGCAGCAAAATAATGCACTATTTCGGTGCAAAAATTACATTTATTGCACCAAACTGGTGAGAGTATGATCGACAACCAAACCCTGAATCGCCTGTCGGACCAGATCGCCGAGTTGCTGCCTCCCGGCTTGCAGCAGGTCAAACAGGATTTCGACGCGCGCCTGAAACGGCTGCTGCAGGAGCAGCTCGCGCATTACGAAATGGTCAGCCGCGAGGAATTCGATTTGCAGGCGCGCGTCCTCGCGCGTACCCGCGAAAAGCTCGAAGCGATGGAAGCCCGCATCGCCGAACTCGAGCAGGCCCTGGCCGACAGGCAGGACTGATCGCGCCGCAATCGCCATCTCCGAGTTTTTGCTCGGCGCAAAAATCTAGACGCAAATTCCGAAAATCCGAGTCTATCGCTCCGCGCAGGGATTACACGTCGTGACCGGATACAGCGGCGCGAGCCGGGCCGCGGCCGGCGGGCGCCGCTGTAGCCACGGCCACAGCTCGGCCCGCAGCGCGCGCCACAGTTGATCGCCACGCCAGGCTGTCGGTGTCTTCGCGTAGAGCGCGGCATCGAGCCGCCCGAGCTCGGCGATCGATTCCGACGATCGCAGATACCGGCGCAACTGCCACAGACCGACGGGCGTCGTCTCCGGTCGGCGACCGCTGGCCCAGTCGAGCAACGCGCGGCGCGCGGCGGCGGGATCCGTGTTGCGACACGCGGCTCGCAGGCGCCAGAGCCGGGCCGTCGCCACCAGCCAACCGCGGCGGGCGGCCTCGAGCGCGACCGCGGCGAGCGCGACCAGGCCCAGCGGCAGCAGCCACATCCACGGCGCCAGGGTGCGCCCGCCGGCGGCTCCCTCGACGGGATCCGGACGCGGCAGCGCGACGACGATCAGCGACTTGCCGGGAAGCGTGAGTTCGCGCATCCGGTCGACGCCCAGGTCCCACCAGGCCAGGCGCAAGGCGGGAATATCGACGCGCCCGGCGCGCGTCAGTACGATCGCGAACGGTTGTTCGAGGCGCGCCACGAGTTCGCGTCCGACGAAGCCGTGGCGACGTTGCGCCTGGTCGGGATAGACGCGATAGGCGTCGCCGTCGGCCGCGAACAGGTCCCCGGGTAACGCGTCGGCCGGCAACCCGCGGGCCTCGAGCGTCAGGATGCGCCGCAGCGAGTCGCCGACGCGGTAACTGCCGGGCGGCAGTTCCCAGCGCTGCGACCCTTCGAACGCGCGCGCCGGGAGCCACGGACCGTCGCCGAACTCGGCGGGCACATCGCGCAGCTCGAGCTCGAACGGTCGACTGCGGCGGAAGATTCGCCGCGGCGGAATCGCGGTGTCGTCGTCCCCACGCCAGGCGCCGACCCGGCCGCGGAAACTGGCGGACGGAATCTGCAGCCGCCCGGGCGCGCCGGCAAAGACCGCCATCACTCGCTCGTTGACGTCGAGCCCGCCGTCGCGGTAGTCGATCTCGTCGACGCCGCGAAAGGTCAGCGCGTCCTCGATTCGCGGCTCGCTCCAGTAAAACTGCGACACCGGCGTATTGTGCAGCACGCGCAGGTTCAGATTGATCTGCTGGCCGACGTAGGGCGCGGGCGTATCGGCCTCGACCTCGACCGTTACCTGCTGGGCGGCGCGCGCCGCGTCGGGCAAGGTCAGCACCGGCAGCGTCAGCGCCGGCGTTCGCCAGTCGCCGATCGCGAGTCGTGGCAGCCGCAGCGAGCCGGCCCGGCGCGGCACGAGTTCGACGTCCCAGTGCATGCGGTTGATATATCCGTCGTCGGCGATCGCGCGCGACGTTCGCGAATCGACCTTGAGCACCTCGAAATCGCGCTCGAGCGGCTGCGTGTCGAGCGCATACAGCGACGGGATCTCGCTGCGATACTCGATCGACAGCCGCACGATGTCGCCGACATAAGCCGCCGCCGGTTCGAGCCTGATTTCCTGTGCCTGGGCGGGAGTCGCGCAGAGCGCCAGTCCCAGCGACAAACCGAGCGCGGCAATGCGCGACATGCCGCTCACCGCTCCTGTCGAATCTGGCGCTGGTAATCGCGCAGAAACTTTCGCCGGAACAGGTCGCTCGAAGAGTCGGGCAATGCCTCGAGCCAGCTTTCGATGGCCTCGGCGCCGCGCGCGTCGAGCGATTCGCCGGCGCGCAGCAGGAACTGCTCCAGCGTCGGATCGCTGCCGTCGTAGGTTTCGACGAAGTCGAGCGGCGAGGATCCCGGCGACGCGCCAAGACCGGCGTCCGCCTGGTCTTCGTCGCCTGGATTTTGCGACGCCTGGCCGGCGACGCCGATGCGCGGCTGGGCGCTGCCGAGCTCGCCAGCTTCGGTCGAGGTCTCGCCATCGTCGTCTTCCGGGTTCATGCCGGCTTCGACCGCGGCGCGCTCGAGGTAAGCTTGTAACAACCGGCGATTGAAGCGCGCCGCATCATGCTCCGGATCGAGTTCGAGCGCGCGCGAATAGGCGTGAACCGCCTCGGGAAACCGCTGCAGGTGCGCCTCGGCGTTGCCGCGGTTGTACCAGGCGTCGGCGCCGGAGGCGCGGCTGAACTCTTCGCGCGCGAGGGCGTAGCGCCGCTCGCGGAAATGAATCGCGCCGCGCAGCATCGGCGCCGAGGACAGCGCCAGCGCCCGCGCCAGATCGCCGCGCCGGAAGGCGGCATGGGCCCGCTGCTCCGCGTGCTGCCAGACGCCGCCATCGTCCGCCGCCGTTGCCGTCTGGTCGTATGGCGCCGCGACGGCCAGCAGCAATACCCACAGCAGGTTACGGCGAAACAGCAGTAACGCCAGCGGCAACGCCAGCCAGACCAGCACGACGCCGTCGTTGGCGCGCGGCCGCCAGGTCGCGGCGGGATCGTCGTCGAGTTCGACCAGCGAGTCGCGATCGAAGTCCGAAACGGCCCGACCGAAGACGTCCGCACCGGAGGTCAGCGCCTGGTAGGCGCCGTTGCCGATGCGCGCGATGCGTTCGAGATTGTCGAATTCGGGCCGCGCCAGGCGGTAGCCGCCTTGCGCGTCGCGCGCCAGGCCGCCGCTTCGATCACGCAGCGGTCCGCCCTCGGCCGTGCCGATCGCGAGCACCGATACCCGGTGCCCGCGCTCGCTCGCGGCCAGCGCCGCGCGCACTGCCAGCTCGACCTCGTCGACGCCGTCGGTCAGCAGCAAAATCTGGCCGCGGCCGGCAACCGACGCGCCCAGTAAGCTGGCTGCGGCCGCGATGCCGAGGTCCGCGCGGCTACCGTCGAGCGGCATGGTGGCGGGCGACAAGGCGCCGAGAAACGCGTCCAGCGTGCGCGCGTCGCTGGTCAGCGGGGCAACGACGAAGGCCGCGCCGGCAAACGCGACGAGACCGGTTTCGCCGTCGAAATCGGCGCCTACAATGGCGCGCGCCGCTTCGAGTGCCTGGGCGTGTCGACTCGGCTTGACGTCCTCGACCTGCATCGACTGCGACAAATCGAGCACCAGCACGCGCGCGGCAAAAGACGTCAGTAACGGGTGCGATTGCAGCCGCCAGCTCGGACCGGCAGCGCCGACGATAGCGAGGGTCAACACCGCGGCCAGCATCCGGAACGCCCGGCGATGCCCGCCGGCGCCGCCGGCTTCCGGGGCCAGATGCGCGAACAGCGGCGCATCGCAGACCCGCACCCAGGCGGAGCGCGCCCGCAGGCGGCGCGCCACCAGCCAGGCCAGGCCCCAGGCGGGCGGCAATAACAGCAATACCGCCGGATACAGAAAACCGAAAGCGCCGGCCGAATTCATGTTGCCGGCTCCCGCGCATCGCGCCGCAAGCCGACGACATAGACGCCCAGCGGCAGCGCGCAGAGCGCCAGCGGCAGCGCGAACAGTTCGCGGCGCGGCCGGAAAGCGCGGAATTCGTGATCGACCGGCTCGAGCCGATCGAGTTCGGCGTAAATCTGCTCCAGCGCGGCGCGATCGGTGGCGCGAAAATAGCGGCCGCCGGTAACCCCGGCAATGCGCCGCAACGTCGGTTCGTCGAGCGCCGAGCCTTCCGGAATGCCTTGCGTACCGTAGGTGCGGCGCAGTGTTTCCGCATCGCTGCCGACGCCGATCGTGTAGATCCTGAGCCCCTGCCGCCGCGCCAATAACGCCGACGTGACCGGATCCTGAAAGCCGGCGGTATTGCTGCCGTCGGTGACCAGGATCAGGACCTTGTGGCGCGCCTCCTGCTCGCGCAGCGACTTGACCGCGAGCCCGATCGCGTCACCGATCGCGGTGCGCCGTCCGGCGAGCCCGGTACTGATGTCGTCGAGCAAATGCCTGAGCGTCTCGAGATCGAAAGTCAGCGGCACGAAGGCGTAGGCGTTGGTGCCGAACAGGATCAGGCCGACGCGATCGCCGGCGCGGCGCTCGATGAAATCGTCGACCACGAGCTTGAGCACCTCGAGCCGGCTGGCGCCGCGCGCGTCGATCGTCATGTCGGGCTCGCTCATGCTGCCGGAGATATCCACGGCCAGCATCAGGTCGCGGCCGCTGCTGATTCGCGAGACCGGATCGTCGAGCCAGTAGGGTCGGCTCGCGGCCAGCAGCAGCAGCGCCCAGATCCCCCACAAACACCACGCGGCGAGATCGGGCCGGGTCGCGCCGCCCGGCGGCACGGCCGAATCCGCGCCCTGCAACAAAGATACCGCGAGCGCCGCCTCGCCGCGTTCGACCGGCGGCAAGACGCGTCGCAGCAGCAGTGGCGCCGGCAGCAGCGCCAGCATCCAGACGTGATCGATGCTCAGCATCGGCCGGCTCCTCGCGCCCGCAGCCGGGGCGCGACCGCGCCGAGCCAGTGCTCGCACAGCGCGAAGACTTCGTCGGCATCGAAATCCATGCCGGGCCGGTATTGCTGCGCACCGAAAATTCGCCCGGCGCCATCCGAGAAGGACGCGTCGCCAGCGGCCTGATCGAGAAACGCAAGCCAGCGTTCGCCGCTGAGCGCAGCGACCCGTGCCGGCGGATAGGCCTGCAGCGCGACGCGCTTCAACCAGGCCGCTAGCTCACCCGCCAGCGCCGGCGGATCGCCGCGCGCGGCGTGGCGACGGCGAATCGCGTCGAGTTCGGCGCCGGCCGCGACGAGGTGTCGCCAGATTCGACGTCGCCGGCGTCGAAAACCGAACCAGCCGAGCAGCGCCACGAACAATGCGAGTCCCAGCCATTCGGCCGGCGCCAGCAGGTACCACGGTGGTTCCGGCGGCGGCACGATGTCGCGCAGTTCGAGCAGCAGTTCGTCGGCGGTCACGTCAGGTCCTCAGTGCCCGTTGCAACTGCGCTGCGATCGGCTCGTTGCAGGAGAGCGAGAAGGCCGCCAGGTTGAAGCTCGACGCGAGACGCTCTATGCGTTGCCGATGCGCGCGCTGGCGCGATTCGATCCACGGGTCGTTGCGGCGTAGTAACAGTTCATGACGCTCGACGCCGATCAGCACCGGGTAGGCGCCCGCCGGCCAGGCTTCGACCTCGGTGCGATCGTGAATCCAGAAGAGGTTGATGTCGTTGTGCCGGACCAGCGCCGAGACGTGTTCCGGCGACTGCTCGTCGAGGCCGATGAAATCGGAGATCAGCGTGATGATCGACCCCGGCTTGACCACACGCTGCAGTTCACGCAACAGGAAATTGAGCCGGCTCGGCCGGCCGGCCGGATCGGGCGCGCGGTTGACGCTCTCGACGAGGTGGTGAAAGACGCCCATCAGGCCGGCGCGGGTCTTTCCCGGGCGGACTTCGTGATGGCTGTCGGCGGTAACGATCAACCCGCCGATGCGCGCGCCGGTGCGGTTCGCTAGCCAACCGACGTGCGCCGCGGCCTGCGCCGCCGCGTGCGATTTCAGCGCGTGACGGGTGCCGAAGAACAGCGTCGGCGACAGGTCGATAGCGAGCAGGAAGCGGCGCTCTTTTTCCTCGGCGAAAACCTTGGTGTGCGCTTCGCCGGTGCGTGCCATGACCCGCCAGTCCATCGTACGCACGTCGTCCCCCGGGGCATAGGCGCGCGATTCCTCGTACTCCATGCCGCGGCCGCGTACGCGGGTCTCGCGCGCGCCGGCGCGAAAGCTCAGGCGCCGCCGCAGTTGCCGCAGCGACAGCCCGGCGAGCTGACCCCGCAGCGCGACCAGGTCCTCGATTGAGACCTGGACGCCCGGAATCGGGGCGGACGCGGCCGGCATCGTCAGCTCACCGGCACTTGCTCGAGCAGCGCGTCGATCACGCGATCGACCGATACGCCGTCGGCCTCGGCCTGGTAGGTCAGCAGGATGCGATGGCGCATGGCTTCGTGCGCGAGTTGCTGCACGTCGTCCGGCGAGACGTAATCGCGGCCATCGAGCCAGGCCAGCGCGCGGCTGCAGCGATCCAGCGCGAGCGACGCACGCGGGCTCGCGCCGTACTGGATCCAGCGCTCGAGCCCGGCGCCGTACTGCTGCGGGTAGCGGCTGGCCTGCACCAGTTGCGCGACATAGCGCTCGACCTGCGGTGCGACGTGCAGATCGAGCACCTCGCGACGCGCGGCCAGCAGGGTTTGCCGGGACACCGGCAGCGCCCGTGGCCGCGCGAGCGCGTCCGCGTCCTCGCGCGCCTCGGCGCGCACGCGCTGCATGATGTCGACCTCGGTGTCGGCCGCGGGATAATCGATGACGACCTTGAGCAGGAAACGATCGAGTTGCGACTCGGGCAACGGGTAGGTGCCCTCCTGCTCGATCGGGTTTTGCGTCGCCATGACGAAGAACGGCGTCGGCAATTGGTAGCTGTTGCCGCCGACCGTAATCTGACGCTCCTCCATCGCCTCCAGCAGCGCCGCCTGCACCTTGGCCGGCGCGCGATTGATTTCGTCGGCGACGATGACCGGATTAAACAGCGGTCCCTGCTGGAAACGAAAGCTGCTGTCCTGCGGGCGGTAAACGTCGGTACCGGTCAGGTCCGCGGGCAGCAGGTCCGGCGTGAACTGAATCCGCTGGTATTCGCCCTCGATGCCGCTCGCCAGCGTTTTCACGGCGCGCGTCTTGGCAAGACCCGGCGGACCCTCGACGAGGATGTGCCCGTCGGACAGCAACGCGACAAGCATGCGCGAAACCAGCCTCGGCTGACCGAGGATCCGGCCGTTCATGTAATCGACCAGATCGGCGATCTGGTCGCGCGGTGAAATCGGAGCGGTATCTGGCATGGGCACGGCGCGGCGCGAGTGTCGATTCGGCCCGACCGGTTCCGCTGCGGGATTCGACCGGGTACGCACGCAGGATAATCACCCGCCGCCGGAATTACCAGCGCCGTTCAGAGTCGCACGCGAGCCCTTCGCGGCGCGCGCGGCTGGCCGCGACAATCGCCGTCGGCCGTCAGGCTTCGCGGTCGCGCGTGCCGGTGTCGATGCCGAACAGCGCGTACGGCGGGCACCAGCCGACGATCGCGGTGGCGAGCAATACCAAGCCGATGACCAGCGCGACGATGGCAATCGTGCCTTGAAGCAGGCCGGCCGGCCAGCTCGCAATCAATGCAACCCCGGCCAAAGCGCGCAGCGTGCGATCGATTTTACCGACGTTCGGTCTCATTCCTTTCTCCCGTGGTTAGTTTCGTCGCCGCGCGGCCCGCAGGGGCTGTCGCCGGCGCAGGGCGCCGCGCGGCCGTCGAGACTCCAGCCTAGGGTATCGCCGGGCTGACGGCTTGACCGGGATCAGTTAGAGCGCGGACTCGCCTCGTGGTACACTGCGCCCAGGTGGGACCGGGAAGGTTCCGCAAATCGAAAAACAGGAAAGGATTCCGCCATGCCGCTAACCCAGCTCTACACCCGTGCCCAGGTCGGTATCGACGCGCCCGAGGTTCGCGTCGAAGTGCACCTTTCCGGCGGGCTACCCGCCTTCAACGTCGTCGGCCTGCCCGAGACCGCCGTGCGCGAAGCGCGCGACCGGGTCCGATCGGCCATCCTGAACACCGGTTTCGAATTCCCCGCGCGACGGATAACGGTCAATCTCGCGCCGGCCGACCTGCCCAAGGGGGGCGGCCGCTATGATTTGCCGATCGCGCTCGGCATCCTCGGCGCCTCGTCGCAGATCGACCGCCGCCCGCTGGCCGCCGTCGACTGTTATGGCGAACTCGCGCTGTCGGGCGAATGCCGCCGCGTCGATGGCCTGTTACCGGCCCTGGTCGCGAGCCGCGCCGCCGGCCGCGCGGTGGTCGTGCCCACCGCCAACGGCGACGAGGCCGCGCTCGTCGCCACGCTCGACGCGCGCCTGGCAGACTCGCTGCACGCGGTTTGCGCCAGTTTCAACGGCGGTGAGGCGCTACCCGCGGTCAAGCCTTCGCCGCCGGCGTTGCCGACCGAGAGCGAACTCGATCTGGCCGAGGTGCGCGGCCAGGCGCAAGCCAGGCGGGCGCTCGAAATTGCCGCCTGCGGTGGTCATCACCTGCTACTCGTCGGTCCGCCGGGCTGCGGCAAGAGCATGCTCGCGCAGCGAATGACGACGATTCTGCCGCCTCTCGATGACGCCGAGGCGGTGCAGAGCGCCAGTATTCGATCGATCTGCCGCTTGCCGGTGGACTCCCGTCGCTGGCGGCTGCGGCCGTTTCGCGCGCCGCATCACACCGTATCGGCAATCGCGCTGGCCGGCGGCGGCAGCCAGCCCCGGCCGGGTGAAATCTCGCTCGCGCACAACGGCGTGCTGTTCCTCGACGAGCTGACCGAGTTCGACCGACGCGCGCTGGAAGTGTTGCGCGAGCCACTCGAGGCCGGCCGGATTCATATCGCTCGCGCCGCGCGCCAGGCCGTATTTCCGGCCCGCTTCCAGCTCGTTGCGGCGATGAATCCGTGCCCCGGCGGCTGCGAATCGATCGCCGCCTGCGACTGCTCACCCGAACAACTCGGCCGCTATCGTCTGAAGCTGTCGGCGCCGTGGCTCGATCGCATCGATCTGCGCATCGAGTTGGCCCGGATCGAGCACGCCGAGATCGTCGCCACCCGGGTCGCGCCCGCCGAAACCAGTGCACGGGTTCGCGCCCGCGTCATGGCGGCGCGCGAGCGTCAGCTCGGCCGCCAGGGCTGCGTCAACGCGCGGCTCGCACAGCACGACCTGGCGCATTACTGCGCGCTCGATTCGGCCGGCGAAAAGATTCTGACGCGGGCGCTCGAGCGGTTTCGCCTGAGCGCGCGCAGCTATCACAAGGTGTTGCGCGTCGCGCGCAGCATCGCCGATCTCGCCGGGCGCGATCGCATCGAGGCGCGGCACGTCGGCGAAGCGCTCGCCTACCGCGCGCTGGAGCGGTCGAAGGGAGAAAACTAGCGGAAAATTACGATCGCGCCGACGGATCGCCGGCGCCTACTTCGATTCGGCGAGGATGTACTCGACGACGTCGCGAATTTGCTCGTCGCTCAGTTGCGAGCCACCGCGCGGCGGCATCGCGCCAATCCCGCCGATCGCCGAGCTGACCAGCGCATCGATACCCTTTGCCAACCGCTCGGACCAGGCGCCGGCATCACCGAGCTTGGGCGCACCGGCAGCGCCGGTGTTGTGGCACGCGAGACAGGCGCCCTGGTAGAGCTGTTCGGGGCTCTGGTCGGCCGCCGCGCCGGCGGCGGCGGTCATCGTGCCCATGCCGCCGCGCATCTTGTCGAGGGAGACGACCGGCTGCAGGCGCATCGCTATATCATCGACCGTATCCTCGGCCTTGGCGGCCGCCCTGGGTGCGCCCGGCCGCGGCATGACGACTTCACCGATGATGATCGCGATCAGCAACAATACGCCGAGCACGGTCAGGTTCTGCGGCGAAAAAATCTCGTTCTGTTGAGCGCTCACGCGGTTCTCCAGGTCCAGGATAGGGGTCGGAATCGCTGCGCATTATCCTCGAAAAGCACCAGTCGCGCAAAAAATTATTCGCCAATCGCCGCGCCCGATGGTTTACAATCACGCGTCGCCGCGCACCCGATCACAGCGCTCGTAGCTCAGTTGGATAGAGTGTTGGCCTCCGAAGCCAAAGGTCGTGGGTTCGAATCCCGCCGAGCGCGCCAATCCCCCGAAATCCGGTACCCGGTCGAGTGCCGACCGGTGCCGGCTTTCGTCCCCGTCTCGTCGTCGGTCACCCTGTAGCAAACATCGCCGATCCCATGTCGATGCGGCCCCCGGCTCGGAGGCCGGGGAAGGCCCCGCGATGAAAGTCTCCGGGAATCGGGCGAGCCTCGGGAGGTTGCTTCGTCGTCCCGCCCTGCGGGCGGGACTCCTCGTAATGACCTGCCACTACCGATACGCCGCAATCGCGACGCGCAGCAGGCCCGGTTGAATCCAGTAAAAAGCACATCCCGGGTAATGATGACCACCGCGGATCAGGCCGTCGCAGGTCGGCTCGCGCTCCCGGCGCGGCCGACACTCGTACGTCCCTGTACTCGAGCGCCGCGAGTGCAAGGCGAAAACGCCCGCAGGGCGTCCCGGAAAACGCGCAGCGTTTATCCGGGATCTCCGGCAGCGCCTCGGCACGAATAGAATGCATGCGAGCGATTTCGGCAATTTTTCAACGCCGCAATCGCGGCGCGCAGCAGGCCTGACAAAAAAAAGGCCCGTTCGACTAATCGGACGGGCCTAACATTAAGTCAAAACCTGAGGAGGAGGGGGGGGGTTTCAACTTAGTCGCGTACCGGGGTGAACCTGAGTTCGCCGGGTTAGCGATGGTGCAATAATATGGCCCAAACTGTTACAATAACAGTTACAATTTTTTTAAAACCACTGCATAACAGTTGAGCGGGTACCATGACAGTTAGTCGCCCCGAAACCTACAAGTACGACCGGGTCTCGCGATATATCAACGAGCTGATCGAGAAAGGCGACCTGAAGCCTGGCGACAAGGCGCCGTCGCTGCGCAAGCTGAGCAAGCAACTTGGCGTCAGCATCGCGACCGTGACCCAGGCTTACGTCAACCTCGAAGACCAGGGCGTGCTGACCGCGAAACCGCAATCCGGATTCTACGTCAACGCGTTGGTCGACGAAATCTCGAGTATCCAGAAGTACTCCGGCGCGCCGGGGCAGGCCCGGCGCGTGCGCTTCGGCGGCCTGTTCGAGGCGATGTTTCGCAACGCCAACGACCCCCGCATCACCGGCTTCGGCACGTCACATCCGGCGCTCGACTTCCTGCCGGTCAAGTCGCTGACGCGGGCGACGCGCAGCATCGTCAGCCGCTACCCGCAGCGCAGCCTGGATTATATTTACCCGCCCGGCGACCGCAAGCTGCGCGAGCAGATCGCGCAGCTGTACGCGCAAACCTACACGCGACTCACCGCTGACGACATCATCATTACCTCGGGCGCGACCGAGGCGCTGGCGATCAGCCTGCGCACGGTCGCCAAGCGCGGCGACACGATCGCGGTCGAATCGCCGACCTACTTTCTGGTGCTGCGCCTGATCGAGCAGATGGGAATGCTCGCGGTCGAAATCGATACCGACCCGGTAACCGGGCTCAACCTCGAAGCCCTCGAGGAAGCCTTCGACACGATGGACATCAGCGCCGTGCTGGCTTCGCCCAACACCAGCAACCCGCTCGGCTGCCAGATGCCCGAGAGCAGCAAGCGCGATCTCGTCAACCTGCTTGCCGAGCGCGACATCCCGCTGATCGAGGACGACGTCTACGGCGCCGTCTATTTCGGCGACAAGGCGCCGCGACCGGCCAAGTCCTACGATCTGAACGATATCGTGCTGAGCTGCTCGTCGTTCTCGAAAACGCTGGCGCCGGGCCATCGAATCGGCTGGATCGTCGCCGGCCGCTATCACAAGAAATGCCTGCAATTCAAACAGGCGTGGTCGTCGGCGACCTCGTCGATCAACCAGCTTGCGCTGGCCGAATTCCTGAGCAGCGGCCAGTACGACCGCCACCTCGTGCGGCTGCGCGTCGCGATGCGCGAGCAGGTCGAAAAAGGCCGCCACCTGGTGGCCAAGAATTTCCCCGCGGGCACCCGCATCTCGCACCCGCACGGCGGCAACGTGCTGTGGATCGAAATGCCGGCGGATTGCGATTGCATCGATATCTTCAACCGTGCGCTCGAAAACAACATCGGCATCACGCCGGGCATCCTGTTCTCGGCAACGCGCCGCTACCGCAACTACATTCGCATCAACTGCGGCCTGCCATGGAACGACGACAACATCGCCGCGCTGAAAACCCTCGGCAAGATCGTCGCCAATTGCCAGGCTAGTTGATCTCGCCCTCGAGCGTCTCGACTTCCTCGCTGGCCTCCAGCCACTCGGCTTCGGTCGCCGCCAGCCGCGCCGCGTTCTCGGCCTGCGCCCGTTGCGCCGCGAGCAGCGCCTCGCGCCGGTCGGCGGCGTAGAGTTGCGCATCGCCGAGCGTCAGCGCGAGCTCGTCGCGATGCTCGCCAAGCCGGGTCAGCTCGCGCTCGAGCTTGTCGAGGCGGGCGCGTAACGAGCGCAACCGGCGGCGCGAGTCGATGCGACTGGCGCGCGGTTTTTCCGGTTGCGCCGCGAAGGCTTGCTGCTTGCGCTGCGCGAGCCAGGCCGGGTAGACGTCGAGGTCCTGCGCGAAGCGCGCGACGCGGCCGCCGTCGACCAGCCACAAATCGTCGCACACGCAGCGCAACAGATGGCGATCGTGCGATACCAGGATGACGCTGCCGTCGTAAGCCTGTAACGCCTGGTTCAGCGCAAGACGCATTTCGATGTCGAGGTGGTTGGTCGGCTCGTCGAGCAGCAGCAGGTTGGGTCGCTGGCGAACGATCAGCGCCAGCACCAGGCGCGCCTTCTCGCCGCCGGAAAACGACTCGATCGGCGCCAGCACCCGCTCGCCGCCGAATCCGAAGCCGCCGAGATAGCTGCGAATTTCGCGCTCGCCGAGTCCGGGTTCGCGCCGCTCGAGCGTCGTGAGCGCGCTGGCGTCGAGATCGAGCTGCTCGACCTGGTGCTGCGCGAAATAGCCGACGACGAGATCGCCCGAACGCGTCATTTCTCCCGCACGCGGCGCGAGCTCGCCCGCCAGCAGCTTGACGAAGGTCGACTTGCCGGCGCCGTTCTGACCGAGCAGGCCGATGCGATCGCCGGGGATCAGCGCGAAGTCGACGTCGTGGAGCACGTCGACGCCGTCGTAACCGGTCGCGACTCGCTCGAGCTTCAGCAGCGAAGCCGGCAACGACCGCGGCGCGAAAAATTCGAACGCGAACGGCGAATCGACGTGCGCGGGTGCGATCAGCGCCAGGCGGTCGAGCGCCTTGATGCGGCTTTGCGCCTGGCGCGCCTTGGTCGCCTTGGCACGGAAACGGTCGATGTAGCGTCGCAGGTGCGCGATGCTTTGCTGTTGCTTGCGATAAGTCGCCTGCTGCTGCGCCAGGCGTTCGGCGCGCTGCCGCTCGAAGGCCGAATAGTTGCCGCGATAGAGCGTCAGGCGCGAGCGCTCGATGTGCGCGATCCGGTCGCAGACCGCGTCGAGAAAATCGCGGTCATGCGAGATCAGCAACAGCGCGCCGTCGTAACGCGTGAGCCATTGCTCGAGCCAGATCACCGCGTCGAGATCGAGGTGGTTGGTCGGTTCGTCGAGCAACAGCAAATCCGAGCGGCACATCAACGCCCGCGCCAGTTTCAGACGCATGATCCAGCCGCCGGAAAATTGCTGCAGCGGACGCCTGATTTCGGCGGCGTCGAAACCGAGACCGTCGAGTAGCCGCGCCGCGCGGGCCTCGGCCTGGTAGCCGTCGATCTGCTGCATCCGCTCGTGGCAGGCGCCGATGCCGGCGGCGTCGCCGCGCGCCTCGGCGGCGGCCAGTTCGGCTTCGATACGGCGCAGCTCGGCATCGCCGTCGATGACGTACTCGAGCGCGACGCGCGCCTCCAGCGGCGTCTCCTGCGCGACCGAGGCGACGATCCAGTCGGACGGCAGGTCGAGCGTACCGGCATCCGCCGTAAGCTCGCCCCGGAACAACGCGAACAGCGACGATTTGCCGCAGCCGTTGGCGCCGGTGATGCCGACCTTGTGGCCGCGCTGCACGCGCAACTCGACGGCCTCGTAGAGCAGGCGCGGGCCCCGGCGCAGCGCGAGCCCGGTCAGCCTAAGCATGAAACGGCACGGATGAAGTCGTTTTCGATTCGCACGGGATTCCGTTGAACGCACCTTCGGTAAATGGGGTAAGATAGCATCCGGGCGAACGGGACGAGAACCCGGGAATAACATGAACTTAGAAAAATACTGCACCCTGGACGGTTCCCGACTCTCCTTCACCCGGCAACAGGCCAGCGAGTTCGCCAAGTCCGTGGCCGGCGATTTCAACTCCATTCACGACGTCGACTCGAAACGGTTTTGCGTGCCGGGCGACCTGTTGTTCACGATCATCATCCATCACTACGGTCTGCGCCAGAGGATGGGATTTTCGTTTTCCGGCATGGTCGGCGACGACGTGACGCTGATCCTGCCCGAGGTCGACGCGCGCGAGATCTCGATCTACGACGAGCACGACAAGAAATACCTCGACGTCTCGACCGACGGCGGTCACAGCCGCGACCCGCGGCTGATCGATTCGCTGACCCGCGCCTACGTGGAATTTTCCGGGCACACGTTTCCGCACGTGCTGGTGCCGCTGATGAAAGACAACAACGTCATGATCAACACAGATCGGCCGCTCGTGATCTACGACCACATGCGCATCTCGCTCGACACGCTCGACATCGACTCGGTCGAACTGTCGCTCGCCGACAGCGTCTTCCGCCTCTACGGCAAGCGCGGCGACGTCGCGCTCAACTACGACCTGAGCTGCAACGGCAAGCACGTCGGCATGGGGCAGAAAAAGATGGTGTTGAGCGGTTTGCGCGAATACGACAAGGCGAAGATCGACGAGCTCGTCGCCTCCTACACCGCGCGCAAGCAAAGTTACCTCGCCGCCGCTCAGTAGCGACGCACGAAGTGCAGGGTACCGCCGGCATCGCCGCCGCCCTGCAGGCTCAGGCGGACGTAGGCGGTCGGCTCGACGAAGTAATCGAAGTGCACTCCCCCGCTCATCGGCTCGTCCAGCTCGAACACGTCGATATCGTCGACATTGCTGATGTCGCCGTCGAAGTCGGTATATCGCACGAAAGGGGTCACTCGGTAGTGCCCCGCACGCAGGCTTGCGCCCAGTTCGACCCCGACCTCGCTCCAGTCGATTTCGATGCGCTCGTCGCCGAGGTTATCGCGACCGCTGTGGTAAGCCAGATCGAGCTGGGCGTAAAACTCGAAATGCTCGCCCGGCCTGAACAACCGGTTGAGATAAATGCCGACGAACCGGGAGTCGAACTTCAGCGTCGGCGCTGGCGAATCGGCAATCAGGCGAATGCTTTCGTAGCCGAGGCTGACGCCGATACGGAGCCCGGTCGCGGTCTTTTCCTCGACCTGGAAGCTGATCAGGCTGGTCTCGGCCTCGCGCGTCTCGGCGTCGAATTGCCAGTCGGCCTCGGTATTGCCGAGACTGACCTCGACCCCGGTCCAGTCCGCCGGCGCCGCCGACGGGCTCGCGATCAGCAGCAGCGCGACGAGCCCGCGGCCGGCACGCCACTGGCCGGCGCGGGTCACAGCACGCCGATCCGGCGCAATTGCTCGCGATCGCTGATGCGCTCGCACTCGCGCGTGATCCAGTTGCCGACCTCGGCAATGATCTGCTCCGGCGTCTTGCCCGTGGGGTCGATCGGCTTGCCGATGACGACGCGCACGGTGCCCGGCCACTTGATCCAGCTGTGCCGCGGCCAGAATTCGCCGGCGTTGTGCGCGATCGGCAGGATCGAATAGCCGGTTTGCTGGGCGACGATCGCGCCGCCAAGTTTGAACGGCTTGTGCTGCCCCGGCATCACCCGCGTGCCTTCCGGAAACAACACCAGCGTGCGACCCTCGTCCATGCGTTGCCGGCTCTCGGCGACGAGCTGCTGGATCGCCTTGCGCCCGGTGCCGCGGTTGAGCGCGATCGCGTCGATCGCCCAGAGTGCCCAGCCGAACAACGGAATCCACGTCAGCTCGCGCTTGACCACCCACACCAGCGGCCCGAAGAATCGCTGCAGCGCCGCCGTCTCCCAGGTCGAGCTGTGCTTCGACATGATGATGAAGCCCTCGTCGGGAATATTTTCGAGGCCCTCGACCTCGTAGTCGAGACCGCAAATGATCTTCAGCGCCCACAAGGTGGAGCCGATCCAGGCGTGCAACAACAGCATGCGAAACCCGAGCGGAGTCCAGAACGACAGCGAAACCAGGGTTGCGGCGACGACGATGATCGGCAGCAGCACGATCCAGAAGCAGGTCGCGCGAAAGCCCAGCCAGAGCTTGTAACCGGGACTGACCACCGGCCCGCGTTACCTGCGCCGCAGCGTCGCGCGGGCGAAGTGCGCGAGGTCGTCGTAGACGTCGACGTCGAGCGCCTCCGGATAATGCTGCATGACGTACTCGCCCTTGCCGGTGCGCAGCAGCACCGGGATCGCGTTGGCCATGCGCGCGGCCTTGATGTCGCTGATGTTGTCGCCGACCAGCGGTGTCTCGGCGAGATCGACGCCGAACTGCTTTGCGATCTGGAACAGCATCCCCGGTTTCGGCTTGCGGCAAATGCAATTGTCGGCCGGGCCGTGCGGGCAGTAGAAAATGCCGTCGAGGCTGACGCCGCGGGCGGCGAGCAATTCCTCGAGGCGCGCATTCATCGCGCGCAACTCGTCCTCGCCGTAGAGGCCGCGTGCGATCCCCGAGTGGTTGCTCGCGACCGTCACCAGGTAGCCGGCCTTTTTGAGCCGCACGATGGCCTCGATGCTGCCGCCGATCGGGTCCCAGTCCGCGACGCGCGTGATCTCGTCGTCGGCCGCGTGATTGATGACGCCGTCGCGATCCAGAATGATCATCTTCGCCATCGAGGACGCTCCTGGAATTCCGTCATGTCAGGTTCGAATTCTCGAAAAATCGGCAACCTGGCGAAAACTCTGCATCAGTTGCGCCAGCAGCGCAAGTCGGTTGTTGCGCAGTGCCGGGTCGTCGACCATGACCATCACCTCGTCGAAGAAACGGTCGACCGCGGGTCGCAACTCGGCCAGCCGCTCGAGCCCGGCGAGGTACTCGGCGCGCGCGAAATGGCCGCCGACGTCGGCCCCCAGCGCGACCAGCTGGTCGTGCAGGCCGATCTCGGCCTCGGCGTCGAACAGCGCCGGGTCGAGCTCGAGCCCGGCTGGGTCCTGCTGCTTGAGGATATTGGCGATGCGCTTGTTGGCCGCCGCCAGCGCCGGGGCGGCATCGTGACTCTGGAACTCGTCGACCGCGCGGATGCGGCGGTCGCAGTCGAAAAGGTTGCCGGGGCGCGCCCAGGTCACCGCGTCGACGCGGTCGTAGCCGATCCCCTGCTCCTGGTAATATGCGCGCAGGCGATCGACGACGTATTCGACAACGGCCTCGATCACGCCTTCGGCCTCGATCTTCTTGAAATACCCGTCGAGCGCCGCGCGGCCGAGATCGTATAGATCGAGCGCGAGCTTGCCCTCGATCAGGATCCGCACGACCCCGAGCGCGGCGCGGCGCAGTCCGAACGGATCCTTGTCGCCGCCCGGACGCGCGCCGATGCCGAAAATGCCGATCAGCAGGTCGAGCCGGTCGGCCAGCGCGATGGCCCCGGCGACGTCGTCCGCGGGCAGGCGGTCGCCGGCAAAGCGCGGCCAGTAATGCTGTTCGATCGCGCCGCAGACCACCGGATCTTCCTGCTCGAGCGCGGCGTAGTAACGGCCGATGACACCCTGCAATTTCGGAAACTCGCCGACCATGTCGCTCATCAGGTCGGCCTTGCAGAGCTCGGCGGCGCGACGCACGAGATCCTGTTCGGCGCCGGTCTGGCTGGCGATGTACTTGGCCAGCCGGGTAATGCGACCACTGCGTTCGCCGAGGCTGCCGAGTTTTTCCTGGAAGACGACGTCGTCGAGCCGGATGCGCATCGCGTCGAGCCCGAGCTTGCGATCCTGCGCGAAAAAGAATCCGGCGTCGGCGAAGCGCGGCCGGATCACCCGTTCGTTGCCGGCAGCAACGACCTCGGGGCGTTTGCTGTCGAGATTGGCGATCGCGATGAAATGCGGCAGCAGCGCGCCGTCGGCGTCGAACAGCGCGAAGTATTTCTGGTTGTCCTGCATCGTCGTGACCAGGACCTCCGGCGGCAGGTCCAGAAAACCGGCGTCGAACTGACCGCAGACCGCGACCGGGTATTCGACCAGCGCGGTGACCTCGTCGAGCAGCGCCGGATCCATCTCGGCGCGCCCGCCGAGCCTGGTGGCGGCCTGTTCGACCTGCTTGCGAATCGTCGCGCGGCGCTCGTCGAAGCGCGCGATGACGAGCCCCTGCGAGCGCAACAGCGATTCGTAGTCGGTCGCCGTGGGGATCTCGATTTCGCCCGGCGCGTGGAATCGATGGCCGCGCGTGCGCCGGCCGCTTTTCAGGCCGAAGCATTCGGCGTCGATGACCGCGTCGTCGATCATCAGCACGAACCATTTGACCGGCCGCACGAACTCGTCGCTACGCGCGCCCCAGCGCATGCGCCGAGGAATCGGCAGGCGCTCGAGCGCGCCGTAGACGATCTCCGGCAGCAGGTCGGCGAGCGCGCTGCCCGCTTCGGTCGTGACGAAGTACAGCCAGCTGCCCTTGTCGGTCTCGCGGCGCTCGAGCGCGTCGACGTCGACGCCGCAGGACGCGGCGAAACCGGTCGCCGCGCGCGTCGCCTTGCCGGCCTCGTCGAACGCGGCGGTTAGCGCCGGACCGCGTTTCTCGACGACCCTGTCGGCCTGCCGCGGCGGCACCGAGCGCAACAACAGCGCGATCCGGCGCGGAGTCGCGAACACGTCGATATCGCCCGCCGCGAGGCCGGCCTCGGCGAGCGCCTCGCGCACCAGCGAGGCGAACCCGTCGGCCAGCGTTTGCAGCGCCGCCGGCGGCAATTCCTCGGTGCCGATTTCGACCAGGCAGTCGCTAGTCATGGGCAGCCTCGCGCTTGAGCAGCGGGAAGCCGAGCGCTTCGCGCGCCGCGAAGTAACTCTCGGCAACCGCGCGCGACAGCGTGCGCACCCGCAGGATGAGTCGCTGGCGTTCGGTAACCGAGATCGCGTGCCGCGCGTCGAGCAGGTTGAACGCGTGCGACGCCTTCATGACCTGCTCGTAGGCGGGCAGCGGCAACTGCTGCTCGATCAACTGCCGGCACTGGTTCTCGCAAACGTCGAACCAGTGGAACAGCGCGTCGGTATCGGCGAACTCGAAATTGTAGGCCGATTGCTCGACCTCGTTTTGATGATAGATATCGCCGTAGGTCAGGACGCCGTCCGGCCCGCGGTTCCAGGCCAGGTCGAACAGGCTGTCGACGCCCTGCAGGTACATCGCCAGGCGCTCGATGCCGTAGGTAATCTCGCCCGACACCGGCCGGCACTCGAGACCGCCGACCTGCTGAAAATAGGTGAACTGGGTGACTTCCATGCCGTTGAGCCAGACTTCCCAGCCGAGACCCCAGGCACCGAGTGTCGGCGATTCCCAGTCGTCCTCGACGAAGCGGACGTCGTGTACCTGCAGGTCGAAACCGAGGCGCTCGAGCGAGCCGAGGTAGACTTCCTGGAAATCGTCCGGCGACGGCTTGAGCAGAACCTGGAACTGGAAATAGTGCTGCAACCGGTTCGGATTCTCGCCGTAGCGCCCGTCGGTCGGACGCCGGCTCGGCTGCACGTAGGCCGCGCGCCAGGGTTCCGGGCCGATTGCGCGAATGAAGGTCGCCGGATGGAAGGTTCCGGCGCCGACCTCCATGTCGAGCGGCTGCAGGACTACGCAGCCCTGCTCGGCCCAGTAAGCCTGCAAGGTCTGGATCAGGCCCTGGAAGGTGGTCAGATCGGTCGCGGGGTCGTCGCTCATTAACGCTGCCGGCCAAAAGGCGTGATTATAACCAACTGCGACGTTTCCACTAGCCTGCGTTTGCCGCCGCCGCGCTGCCGGTCGCCGCGCGCCTGCTCGCGGCATATTGTGTTGCCTCCGGAAGCGGCTATGATGTCATTCATGCAAGGCCTGTTGATTCCATGGCTTGAGAGTCTCAAGCATTACGCGTACATGTGCCTGTTACTCTCGAGTCCCGAGCGCCTGCCCTACGCTCCGCAAGCGACGCTGCTGACGATCTTCGTCTACTTTGCCGTCGGCCTGCTGCTGATCGACGCGCAGCAGGGCGCGGCCGCGATCGGCGGGCAGATCCTGCTCGAGATTTCGATGCTCGGAGTGATGGCCTACATCGGACTAAACCTGAAGGGCCTGCTGCCGCGCTGGCAGCAAACCTTCTCGGCGCTGGTCGGCATCAATCTCGTCATCACCGCGGTGTCGATCCCGCTGCGCAGCGTCCTCGACATCGACAGCAGCGAGCCGAACCGTCCGCTGCTGTACCTGACGCTGTTGCTGCTGGTCTGGAACCTCGCGGTGGTCTCGCTGATATTCCGCCGCGCCTTCGAAATTTCGGTGCAGCTATCGGCTATGATTGCTTTCAGCTATTTCGTCGTCTACCAAATCGTCAGCGTCTGGTTCTACACGTGAAGGTCTACATTCTCGGCATCTGCGGCACTTTCATGGCCGGCCTCGCGCTGATCGCGCGCGAACTCGGTCACGCGGTCGAAGGCTCGGACGCGAAGGTTTACCCGCCGATGAGTACGCAACTCGCCGACGCCGGCATTCGCGTGCACGAGGGCTATGACGCCGCCAGCCTGCCCGATGATTGCGACCTGTTCGTCGTCGGCAACGCGATCACCCGCGGCAACTCCCAGTTCGAGGCCATCCTCGAGCGGGGCTGGCGCTATACCTCCGGCCCGCAATGGCTACATGAGCAGGTCTTGCACGACCGCTGGGTGCTCGCCGTCGCCGGCACCCACGGCAAGACCACGACCAGCAGCATGCTCGCGTGGATCCTCGAATACGCCGGGCTCGAGCCGGGATTCCTGATCGGCGGCCGGCCCGCCAACTTCGCCGCGTCGGCGCGGCTCGGCAAGCAACCGTTTTTCGTCATCGAAGCCGACGAGTACGATTCGGCTTTGTTCGACAAGCGTTCGAAGTTTGTCCACTACCACCCGCGCACGCTGATCCTGAACAACCTCGAATTCGATCACGCCGACATCTTCGACGATCTCGACGCGATAAAACGCCAGTTCCATCACCTCGTGCGCACGCTGCCGGCAAGCGCGCAGATCGTCGTCAACGCCGACGACCCGGCGCTGCGCGAGGTTATCGAGATGGGCTGCTGGAGCGAACTGTATCGTCTGTCGGCGCGCGGCGACGATGCCGACGCCCGGCTCGACGCCGATGCCGGCCTGCAACTGCGCGGCTCCGCACAAGTCCACCGCATCGAGCTCGCGCAACCCGGCGAATTCAATCGCGTGAACGCGGCCGCCGCGATCATCGCCGCGCGCCATGCCGGCGTCGAGGTCGAGACCTCGCTTGCGGCGCTGACCGAATTCGCCGGCGTGCGCCGGCGCCAGGAACTCATCGCCGAGATCGGCGGCGTGCGCGTGATCGACGATTTCGCCCACCATCCGACCGCGATCGCGCTGACCCTCGAGGCACTCAGGCCGATCACCGAGGGCCGCCTGATCGCGGTCGTCGACATTCGCTCGAACACGATGAAGATGGGCGCGCACGCGGAGCAACTCGGTCGGTCGCTGGCCGCCGCCGACCTGGTGTTACTGTGCGAAACGCCCGGAATCGCGTGGGATATCGCGAAAATGGCGCAAACTGCGCCTACAATAGTAGAGGTAAAAGCCGATACGCAGCAGATCGTCGATCATCTGTCGCAGCACTGTCAGACCGGAGATCAAATCGTTATCATGAGCAACGGCGGCTTCGACAATATTCATCAACGCCTCGTGCAAGCGTTGGCAGGTTAGCATCCGAGCATGTCAGAACCTTCGCACCGATTGACCAAGATCGCCAAGTACGAGATCAAGCGACGCCTCGGCCGCGGCGCGATGGGCGTCGTCTACGAGGCTTTCGATCCGTTCGTCCAGCGCACGGTTGCGATCAAGGTCGCGCACTCGGCCGGCGACCTGGATCCGGCGACGCGGCAGAAGCTGCGCGAAGCCTTTTTCGCCGAAGTCTACAGCGCCGGGCGCATGCACCACCCGTCGGTCGTCAGCGTCTACGACGCCGGCCAGGAAGACGACCTGAACTACATCGTCATGGAATTCGTCGACGGCGTGACGCTGCAGGAATACGTCACCGGCGGCAAGACGCTCAAGCCCGGCCAGGTCGTCGACGTGATCTACCAGTGCGCCAAGGGCCTCGACTACGTGCATCGCGAGGGCATCATCCACCGCGACCTGAAGCCCGGCAATATCATGTTGAGCAACGAGGGCGAGGTCAAGATCATGGATTTCAGCATCGCCCATGTCGACGTCGGTTTCGAGGGCCACGACACCGAGGTCCAGGGGTCGCCGATGTACATGCCGCCGGAACAGTTGACCGAGGAAAAGCGCCTGGTCGCGCAGTCCGATATCTATTCGCTCGGCGCGGTCATGTACGCGCTGCTCGCGCGGCGCACGCCGTACAAGGCGTCGAGCCTCGAGTCGCTGATCTACAAGATCACCAACATCGATCCGGAACCGGTCACCCAGGTCAATCCCGAAGTCCCGGCGCATATCGCCGGCATCGTCGAAAAGGCGATGCAGAAAATCATCTACGACCGCTACGAGTCCGCCTACCTGCTGGCCAAGGACCTGTCGACCGCCTTCGGCCGCCTGCGCGGCGTCGGCGAGCGCATCGACATGCAGGAAAAATGGAAGACGCTGCGCTACCTGGCGTTCTTCAAGGACTTCAGCGACGACGAGATCACCGAGGTCGTCAACGCCAGCGAATGGAAGGATTTCGAGAAGGGCGACACCATTGTCACCGAGGGCGAGCAGGAAACCGCGTTCTACATCATCGCCAAGGGCGGCGTCGAGGTGGTCAAGGACGGCCGGATCGTCGGCATGATGAAACAGGGCGACTGTTTCGGCGAGATCGCGTTCCTCACCCAGCAACCGCGCAACGCGACCATCGTCGCGCGCACCGACGTGTCGCTGATGAGCGTCAGCAACTCGCTGATGGAGCAGGCGTCGACCGAAACCCAGCTGCGCTACTACCGCATCTTCCTCGAGAACCTGATCGCGCGCCTGTCGCAGGCGACCGACAAGCTGGTCGAAGCCGAGAAAGCCATCTCGTCCGGCACATGAAACCGGCAACCGTCACGCTGGCGATGACCGGCGCCTCGGGCGCGCCCTACGCGCTGCGCCTGTTCGAATGCCTGCTGCGCGACGGCATTCGCGTGCAGTTCATCACGTCGCAGCCGGGGCAGATCGTGCTCGGCATGGAAACCGATCTCAAACTCACCGGTGCGCCGCAAAAGATGCGCCAGCGGCTGGCCGCGCACTTCGACGCGAAACCGGAGCTCGTCGAGGTATACGCGAAAGACCAGTGGACCGCGCCGCCGGCCAGCGGCTCGTCGGTCGCCGACGCGATGGTGGTCTGCCCGTGCAGCATGGGCAGCCTCGCCGCGATCGCGGCCGGTACCAGTGAAAATCTCATTCACCGCGCCGCCGACGTCGCGATCAAGGAGCACAAGCCGTTGATCCTGGTGCCCCGGGAAACGCCTTTCTCGGCGATCCATCTCGACAACATGCTGCGCCTCGCGCGTCTCGGCGTCGTGATCCTGCCGCCGAACCCGGGGTTCTACCACGGCGTGAGCTCGGTCGCCGAGCTCGTCGATTTCGTCGTCGCGCGCATCCTCGACCGGCTCGGGATCGACAACGACCTTTCGCCCCGCTGGGGATCCGACGACCGGGAATGACGCCGGCGATGGCCGCAGAGATTCCACTGTTCCCGCTCAAGACCGTGCTGCTGCCCGGCAACACGCTGGTACTCAAGATATTCGAACCGCGCTACCTCGACATGGTCGCCGCCTGCCTGCGCGAAGACAGCGAGTTCGGCGTCGTGCTGATTTACCGGGGCGACGAAACCGGCGTCGGCGCCGACATCTACTCGATCGGCACGACGGCCCGCATTCGCGACTGGGAAAACCGCGCCGACGGAATCCTGTCGATTACCGCCGAGAGCATCGACCGGTTCGAGATCCGCTCGACGCGAACCGAGACCAACGGCTTGCTGCGCGCCGACATCGCGCGACTCGACGACGACGCCGCCGGCGCGGAGATACCGGACCAGTTTTACTACATGCGCGAACTGCTCGAGCACATCAGCGCGCAGGCCGGCAAGCCGGCCGATGACGCCCGCTCGTTCTCCGCTACCCTCTTTCGGCTGATCTACCTGCTACCGCTGGAAACCAATCTCAAGCAGCGCCTGCTCGAGATCGACGACGCCAACGACCGCGCGATGAT
The DNA here is from genome assembly GCA_024638385.1 of Gammaproteobacteria bacterium. Classification (GTDB taxonomy): domain Bacteria; phylum Pseudomonadota; class Gammaproteobacteria. The sequence goes on from JAHEKJ010000007.1 coordinate 33,649, forward strand.
CCTGCATGCCGAACTGATCCGCCTCGGCGTGATTCAATACGTCAAGCCCGAGGCGGCCAACGAGTAGGGTTCCAATTACCCGGTGGCGAGCTTAAACTGCACCCGATCGAAACCCGGGAGATTCCCCACAATGAAAACCCTGGTGCTCGCTGTCGGCCTGATGTTGACGACCGGCTTCGCGCTGGCCGCCGAAAAAGCCGGCGTCTCGGTCGACGACGAAATCAAGACCGCGACCGGCCAGACACTGATTCTGAACGGCCAGGGATTACGCGAAAAGCTGTGGATCGACGTCTACGTCGGCTCACTCTACCTGCCCGCCCGATCGAGCGACGTCGCCGAAATCCTGTCCCGGCCGGGCCCGTGGCGAGTACAACTCGATTTCATCTACAAGGAGGTTTCCCGGGAGCAGATTCTCGAGGGCTGGCGCGAAGGTTTCGAGAATAACCAGAGCGTCGCGACGCTCGAGAAACTGCGCCCACGGATCGAGCAATTCAACGCCTACTTCGGCGAGAGCGCGGTGGCCGGCGATCGCCTGCTATTCGAATACGTGCCGACGATCGGCACCCGCGTCAACAAAAACGGCCAACCGATAGGCGTGATTCCGGGCGAGGACTTCGCCAACGCGCTGCTCGAGATCTGGCTCGGCAACAAGCCCGCCGACAAGGGCCTGAAGCGCGGCATGCTCGGGCTGTAGCGGCCGGCTACAGCGTCGCGAAGGTCGCCGCCGCGGCCTCGACCGTTTGCTCGATTTCGGCGGCGCCGTGCATCGCGCCGACGAAACCCGCCTCGAAGGCCGACGGCGCGAGATAGATCCCCCGCTCCAGCATGCCGTGAAAGAACTGCCGGAAGCGCTCGACGTCGCAGGCGCAGACGTCTTTGAAGCTCGCCACCGCCGGCGCATCGGTAAAAAACAAACCGAACATCGAACCGACGCGATTGGCGCGCATCGCGACGTCGTTGGCCTCGGCCGCCGCGAGCAGCCCGCTGACGAGACGTTCGCTGCGCTCGTCGAGCGCCTCGAAAAACCCGGGACGCGAAACAATCTCGAGATTTTTCAGGCCGGCCGCCATCGCCACCGGGTTGCCCGACAGCGTGCCGGCCTGGTAGACCGGCCCGAGCGGCGCCAACCGGTCCATGATGTCGGCCCGCCCGCCGAAAGCGCCGACCGGCATGCCGCCGCCGATGACCTTGCCGAGCGTCGTCAGGTCCGGGCGGATGCCGTAGCGCTCCTGGGCGCCGCCGAGACCGACCCGGAAACCGGTCATGACCTCGTCGAAGATCAGCACGCTGCCGGCCGCGTCACAACACTCGCGCAGCGCCTGCAGGAATCCCGCGACCGGTGGCACGCAGTTCATGTTGCCGGCAACCGGCTCGACGATGACGCAGGCGATCTGCTCGCCGATCTCGGCGAACACCTCGCGCACCTGTTCGGCGTCGTTGTAGGCGAGCGTCACGGTGTAATCGGCGAGCGCGGCCGGCACCCCGGGCGAACTCGGCACGCCGAGCGTCAGCGCGCCGGAACCGGCCTTGACCAGCAGCGAGTCGCCGTGGCCGTGGTAGCAGCCCTCGAACTTGACGATCTTGTCGCGCCCGGTATAGCCGCGCGCGAGGCGGATCGCGCTCATCGTCGCCTCGGTGCCGGAATTGGTCATGCGCAGCAGGTCGAGGCTCGGCATCACCGCGCAGATGCGCTCGGCGAGTTCGACCTCGAGCGCGCAGGGCGCGCCGAAACTCAGGCCGCGGGCCGCGGTTTCGACCACCGCGCCGACGATTTCGGGATGCGCGTGGCCGGTGATCATCGGCCCCCAGGAACCGACGTAGTCGATATAGCGCTTGCCGTCGACGTCGATCAGGCAGGCGCCCTCGGCGCGGGCGATGAACGGCGGCGTGCCGCCGACCGCCTTGAACGCGCGCACCGGCGAATTGACGCCGCCGGGGATGACCCGCACGGCGCGCTCGAAAAGTTGTTCGGACTTGGTCATGGTATCCGGGTTCGATGGAAAGGCGACACACACTATACAATAATTCGCCGCGCCTGCAGACTCGCCCGGGCTCTCGCCGGACAGGAAGTCAGAATTCGAAATCGTAATCCATGATCAGCGGCGCGTGGTCGGAGAAGCGCTGCGCCTTGTAGATGCGGGCGCCGCGCACGCGGTCGGCGAGCCCGGGCGTGACCACCTGGTAGTCGATGCGCCAGCCGACGTTCTTGTCCCACGACTGGCCGCGGTTGGACCACCAGGTGTACTGCTCGGGACGCGGGTCGACGACGCGAAAGGCATCGACGAAACCGACTCGCTCGAACAGGTCGCTGAGCCAGGCGCGCTCCTCGGGCAGAAAGCCCGAATTCTTCTGGTTCGAGCGCCAGTTCTTCAGATCGATTTCGCGATGTGCGATGTTCCAGTCGCCGCAAATGACGAATTCGCGCCGCTTGCGCTTGAGCGCCTGCAAATGGAGCATGAAGCGGTCGAGAAAGCGCCACTTGGATTCCTGGCGATGATCGCCCGACGAGCCCGACGGCGCGTACAGCGAAATCACCGACAGCCGTGGGAAACGGTACTCGAGGTAGCGGCCCTCGTTGTCGAACTCGGATTCGCCGAAACCGCGTATCACCTGCAGCGGTGGGTGGCGGCTGTAGATCGCGGTGCCGGCGTAACCCTTCTTCAGCGCATCGTAGTAGCTGCAATGATGATTTTTCGGAAAGTACGTCGATTCGTCGAGCTGCTCGACCTGCGCCTTGGTTTCCTGCACGCAGACGATGTCGGCGCGCTGGCGCGGCAGCCAGTCGAAAAAACCCTTGCGCGCGGCCGAGCGAATACCGTTGGTGTTGATCGTGACGATGCGCATCGATAAGGGCTGCCATCCGGGAATCGAGGCGCTATGATACACGACTCCGAATCAGCGCCCGGAGCCGATACGATCATGCAGGACTACCAGTCGCGTTTCGTCGAATACTGCCTCGCCCGCGGCGTGCTGAGGTTCGGCGAATTCGAGCTCAAGTCCGGGCGCATCAGCCCCTACTTCTTCAATGCCGGCCTTTTCAACCGCGGCGCCGACCTGGCCGCGCTGGCCGACTTCTACGCCGACGCGATCGACGCATCGGGCATCGAGTTCGACCTGCTGTTCGGTCCGGCCTACAAGGGCATTCCGCTGGCGGCGATTACCGCCGGCGCGCTCTACCGGAACTTCGGGCGCGACCTGCCCTACGCGTTCAACCGCAAGGAAGCCAAGGACCACGGCGAAGGCGGCACCACGGTCGGCGCCGAGATCGCAGGCCGCGTCATGATCATCGACGACGTCATCACGGCCGGCACCGCGATTCGCGAGGCGATCGCGCTGATCGAGGCGGCCGGCGCGCGCGTGACCGCGGTGACGATAGCGGTCGACCGGCAGGAGCGCGGCCGGGGCGAGACTTCGGCGATACAGGAGCTCGAGCAGACCGGCATCCGGGTCGTGCCGATCGTCCGCCTCGAGCATATCCTCGAGTATCTCGACGCCGCCGGCCGCGCCGGCGAACACGCGGCGATCCTGGCCTACCTCGAGCGCTACGGCAGCGGCTGAACTCGGCCGCGCGGGACGAGTCTATAATCGGGTGATCAGCGCGAACGGAAAACCGATGCTACGTTTCCTGTTGCTCGCCGGCCTGCTGGCGCTGCCGGCCCAGGCCGCCGAAACCATTACCGTCAAGAGCGGCCCGCGGCAAATAGCGGTGCTCGAACTCTACACCTCCGAAGGTTGCAGCAGCTGCCCACCGGCCGACCGCTGGCTCTCGAGAGTGATCGAACTGCCGCCGGGCGAGATCGACGTGCTGGCGCTCGGCTTTCACGTCGATTACTGGGATTATCTCGGCTGGAAGGATCGTTTCGCGAGCCGCGAGTACAGCAACCGGCAACGCCAGCTCGGCGCCAACAACCGCCAGTCGACGATCTACACCCCCGAATTTTTCGTCAACGGCCGGGAAGCCCGCGGCGCACGCAACATCCTCGACGAGATTCGCGCCGCCAATCGCGAGGCCTCGCCGCTCGACCTCGAACTCGAGGTTCGTCGCGACGGCGACTATCTCGAGCTGATCGTCGAGACCCCCGGCCTGCGCGACGAGACCGGCGCGATCCATCACCGTTACCTGGTCTACGAGGACGACCTGTCGAGCCGGGTCGAGCGTGGCGAAAACAGCGGCGCGACGCTGCATCACCAGCGGGTCGTGCGCTACCTGAGCCGCGCCTACCGCTTGCGCGCGCGCAACCGCCACCGCATCCCGCTCGGCGCCGACTGGAACGGCGCCAGTCTCGGGGTCGCGGTGATCGCGACTTCGCCCGGCAGCGAGCGCTACTGGCAGGCCGTGCACACGCCGCTGGCGGGGCTTTTGACGGCTTCGCCGTAAGCCGCATTCCATGCAATATCGCGCAATATAAACTATTATGGCCGATACGATCGCCGCTCGCCGCGCGATCACGGCAAAGACGATATGGTGCACGCGTTGAAATCATCCGACCGGTTGCGAACGGGCTCGGCGACTGGCTTGCTGGCCGGTTTACTCGCGCTCGCGGCGCTGTTGCCGGCCGACGCCGCCAGGCTCTACAAGTGGGTCGACGAAGACGGCAACGTGCGCTACAGCGACCGCTTGCCGCCCAGCCAGGTCAAGAAGAGACACCAGCAGCTGAACCGCCAGGGCGTCGTCGTAACGACCACCGATGATGCGCGGTCGGCCGAAGAAATCGCCGCCGAGGCCGAGCGCAAGCGCAGGGAGGACGAAGCCGCCGCCGAGGCCGCGCGCCTGAAAGCGATCCAGGACAAGAAGGACAACGTGCTGTTGATGACCTTCAGCTCCGAGGAAGAACTCGCCATTGCCCGCGACAACCGCATCGACGTGCTCGACTCGGTCATCGGCCTGATCGAGAAAAGCATCGAGGCGACCCAGCAAAAACTCGAAGAGCTCCAGCAAAACGCCGACGAAGGCTACCTGTCGAAAGGCAAGGAAGTGCCGGGCGGGCTGGCGCAGAAAATCGAGCACTTCACGCGCAAGATCGAGAGCCGCAACGAGCAATTGCAGCTAAAACTCGACGAGAAAGCCAAGATCAACGCGCAGTACGAGGCCGACCTCGAACGCTTCCGCCTGCTCAGGGCGCAGAGTAACTAGCCGAAGAAAACGAGCCCGCGCCGGCGACGCCCGCGACGGGTGGCGCGATTCAATCCCCGCCGCGAATCAGCGTGCCGACGCCGCTGTCGGTCAACAATTCCAGCAGCACCGAATGTCGCACCCGCCCGTCGATGATCTGGCTCGTGCGCACGCCGTCGCGGACCGCGTCGAGCGCGCAGCGCACCTTCGGCAGCATGCCGCCGTGGATGACGCCGTCGGCGATCAGGCGCTCGGTCTCGACCGCGGTCAGCCCGGTCAACAGCTTGCCGTCGGGATCGAGCACGCCCGAGGTGTTGGTCAGCAACAGCAGTTTTTCCGCGTCCAGTACCGCGGCGAGCCGGCCGGCGACGAGGTCGGCGTTGATATTGTAGGACGCGCCGTCGCGACCGACGCCGATCGGCGCGATTACCGGGATGAAACCGTCGTCGTCGAGCATCGCGACGACCGCCGGATCGATCGCCTCGACCTCGCCGACCTGGCCGAGATCATCGCCCGGTTCGTCGAAACCCTCGAGCCGCATCTTGCGCGCCGTGATCAGGCCGCCGTCCTTGCCGGTCAGCCCGACCGCGCGCCCGCCGTGGCGGTTGATCAGCGCGACGATCTGTTTGTTGACCTGGCCGCCGAGCACCATCTCGACGACGTCCATGGTTTCGTCGTCGGTCACGCGCATACCCTCGATGAAGCGGCTCTGCTTGCCGATCTGCTCGAGCAGCTTGGCGATCTGCGGGCCGCCGCCGTGAACGATGACCGGGTTGACGCCGACCTGCTTGAGCAACACGATGTCCCGCGCGAAGCTGCTCTTCAGGTCCTCGTCGACCATCGCGTTGCCGCCGAACTTGATGACCACGGTCTTGCGATCGAGCGCCTGGATGTACGGCAGGGCCTCGATCAGGATTTCGGCAACGCTGCTGTGTTTCAGTTCAGTCATCGGAGTCGGTCGACAAATGGCGGCCAGTATAGCGCTCGGCGATCAGCTCGATGAGCCGTTTGGCGACCGCGGCCTTCGGACCGCGCTCGATGCGCGCGTGGCCGCCGCGCCAGTAAACCTCGAGCTGGTTGTCGTCGGCCTCGAAACCGCGGCCCGCGCTACCGACGAAGTTGGCCGCGATCAGGTCGAGGTTCTTGCGCTCGAGTTTATCGAGCGCGTACTTTTCGACGTCGCGGGTCTCGGCGGCGAAACCGACGCAAAACGGCCGCTGCGCGAGCGCGCTGACGTCGGCGAGGATGTCGGGATTGAGTTCGAGTTCGAGTACCGGCGGCGCGTCGTCTTTCTTGAGCTTGTGGCCGGCGACGTTGGCGATGCGGTAATCGGATACCGCGGCGCAGGCGACGAAGATATCGCAGTCGCCGACCCGCGCCATGACCGCGTCGTGCATTTCGCGCGCGGATTCGACGTCGGTCCGCGAGACGCCGGCCGGCGTCGGCAACGCAACCGGGCCGCTGATGAGCGTCACCCGCGCGCCGGCGCGCGCCGCGGCGGCCGCGACCGCAAAACCCATCTTGCCCGAGCTGCGGTTACTGAGGTAGCGCACCGGGTCGATGGCCTCGCGTGTCGGCCCGGCCGTGAGCAACAGCGCGACGCCGTCGAGCGGACCCGGCGCCAGCGCCTCGTCGATCAGCGCGAGCAGTTGCTCGGGCTCGAGCATGCGCCCGGGACCGATGTCACCGCAGGCCTGGTCGCCCTCGGCCGGCCCCCAGATCAGCACACCGCGCGTCGCCAGCGCGGCGAGGTTGTCATGGGTGGCCGCGTTGGCGAACATTTGCTGGTTCATCGCCGGCGCGACCGCGAGCGGTTTCTTGCTGGCGAGGCACAGGGTCAACAGCAGGTTGTCGGCATAACCGGCATTGAGCTTGGCGAGGAAATCGGCCGACGCCGGCGCCACCAGCAGCAGGTCGCACCAGCGCGCGAGCTCGATGTGATCCATCGCCGAATCGGCGTGCTTGTCGAACAGGTCGGTGTAGACCGGCTGGCCGCTGAGCGCCTGGTAGGTCAGCGGCTGGACGAATTCGCGCGCCGATTCGGTCATGACGACGCGCACCTCGGCGCCGGCCTTGATTAGCAGGCGCACGAGCTCGGCGGCCTTGTAGGCGGCGATGCCGCCGGTGATGCCGAGCAGGACTTTCTTGTTGCCGAGTGCGGACATTTGACTTATTTTAGCGGTAAAGCTTGACCGGTAAAGGATTACCCATGGCAATTTCCCACTGGCCGTCGGCCGAAAAACCCCGAGAAAAACTGCTCGCACGCGGCGCCGCGGCCCTGTCCGACGCCGAATTGCTCGCGATCCTGTTGCGTACCGGCACCGCCGGCGCGACCGCCGTCGACCTCGCCCGCGGCCTGCTCGCCGATTTCGGCTCGCTGCGCGCGCTGCTCGGCGCCGACGCGGCGACGCTGTGCCGGCACAAGGGCCTGGGCCGCGCCAAGTTCGCGCAGCTGCACGCCGCGCTCGAACTCGCGCGCCGCAACCTGTCGGAAAACCTCGCCCGCGAGGACTGCCTCGCCTGCCCGGCGCAGACCGTCGATTACCTGCGCGCGCGCCTGCGCGACTACCCCTATGAGGTCTTCGCCTGCCTGATGCTCGACAACCGCAATCGCGTGATCGCGCTGCGCGAGCTGTTCCGCGGCACGATCGACGGCGCCAGCGTCTACCCGCGCGAGGTCGTCAAGCAGGCGCTGGCCGACAATGCCGCCGCGGTCATCCTCGTGCACAATCACCCGTCCGGCGTCGCCGAGCCGAGTCGCGCCGACATCGCGATCACCGAGAAACTCAAGCAGGCGCTGGCGCTGGTCGACATTCGCGTGCTCGATCACGTCATCGTCGGCGACGAGGCTACCTGCCTTTCCGAAAGAGGTCTGGTTTGACCGAGCTCGCGTGCCAGTCGGCGACCCGCTCCGCCTCGAGCGGGCGGCAAAGGTAGTATCCCTGCGCGTAGTCGCACTGCATCTCGGCGAGCAGTTCGCACACCGCGAGCGTCTCGGCGCCCTCGGCGACGACCTTCAGGTCGAGCGTATGCGCGAGCTCGATCGTCGCCCGGACGATGAGCTGGTCGTCGGGATTGGTATCGATGTCGCGCACGAACGACTGGTCGATCTTGAGCTTCTCGACCGGCAGCTCCTTGAGGTAGGTCAGCGTGGCCTGGCCGGTGCCGAAATCGTCGATCGACAGCGACAGGCCCATGACGCCGAGATGGGCGAGCACCTCGATGACTTCGTCGGGGTCCTGCATGATCTGCCCCTCGGTGATCTCGATGACGACCTGCGAGGGTTTGACCTGGTACTTGCTCAGGCAGGTCTCGATGCGCATTGGCAATTGCCGGTCGTGCAGGTCGATCATCGACAGGTTGATGCCGACGCGCAGGTTGAAAATGCCGCAGTCGCGAATGAAGCGGCAGGCCGCGTCGATGATCCAGTTGGTCAGCGGCTTGATCAGGTGGTTGCGCTCGGCCAGGCGGATCGTTCGCTCGATCGACAATTCCTGGCGCGCCGGATCCTTCCAGCGCAGCAGGGCTTCGAAGTAAACCGTTTCGTGGCTGACGAGATCGACGACCGGTTGATACACCAGCTTGAGCTCGTCGCGCTTGAGCGCGCGGCGCAGGGCCTGGATCAGCGAAAAGCCCGAGGTGTCGGTTTCGTCGGCTTCGCGGAAGTAACGGATCGGCCAGTCGCCGAGTTCGGCGAGCGCCAGCGCCTCGCTCGCGTGCTGGTACAAATCGTCCGCCGCGAGCGCGTGATCGGGATAGATCGCGACGCCGATCAGCGCCCCCAGGTCGAACTCGCGGCCGTGCACCTGGTAGGGCCGCGCCAGCGTCAGGTATATTTTCTCGACCAGCGTGCCGAGCTGATCGCGATCGTCGAACTCGATGAGTAACGCGAACAGGTTGCGCTCGAAGCGGGCGAGATTGTCGCTCTCGCGCAGGCTCAGGCGCAGATACTCGGCCGCGAGCCGCAACAGGGTATCGGCGATGTACTGGCCCTGGTGTTGGGCGACCTCGTCGACGCCGCGCAAGTCGACCAGCAGCAACGCGTACAGGCGGCCACTGCGCTTGCCCTCGAGAATGGCCTGCGCCAGCCGGTCCTCGAAGATAATACGGTTGTTGAGCCCGGTCACCGGATCGCGCTTGGTCGTCTGCTGGAGCTTGCCGAGATAGTCGAACAGCCTTTCGAGGCCGGGACGCAATTGCCCGCCGTCGGCGCCGCGCTCGGCGCCGGCAAATTCGCGCATCGCCTCGGCCAGGCGCTCGAGCGGCGTGATCAGGCCGCGGTAGAGCAGTGCGGTCGCGACCAGCAAGGCCAGCGTCAACGATAGCGCGAGCCATACGAGGTGGCCGCCGAAGACCTCGCCGAAACCCGGCGCGCGGTGCGCCACCAGGACTTCGGCGTCGACCCCGTCGCGGTTGCCGAGCACCAGCCGAATTCGTCCGGCGGCGTCGCCGCCGGTATCGATTTCCTCGAAGCGCAGCTCGCCGCCGTCGGCAAATATCCGCTGCAGCCGGCGCCCGGTCACGGCCGTGAATTCGTCGAGGAAACCGAAGTAATCGACGCTGACCAGCAGCAATGCCGGCCGGTCATCGACGTTGGCGGGACCTGCGATCTCGAGCAAGGCCTTGTCGCCGACGCGGCAGGCGAGCAGCGCGGGCTCGAGAAACTCGGCGATATCGTCCCGGCGCAACCGCTGCGGCTGGCGGCAACCGGGCTTGTTGGCGCGCGAGACGGGCTTGCCGTCGGCGTCGAAACGCACCAGGTTGACGGCCCAGATCTCCGGGTTGCGGCGATAATACTCGAGCATCAACGGGTGAAAATCGTGCTCGGCGCCGGCGGTCTCGATCAGCGACGTCAACAGGTAATACTGCGACTGCAGCCACTGGTGATGCCTTTGCTCGAGTTGCGACAACTGGACCTGCAGGTGCCGCGCGCCGGTCTCGGCCTGGCGCCGGTCGAGCGCATCGAGCACGAACAACAGCGACACGCACCAGGCGCCGAACAGGATCCCGGCCAGACCTCCTAACAGGGAAACACCAAATGTTCCGATACCGAGCTTCATCGATTCGCCGAATGCCCCGAGCGGGCGGATACCGTCAATTCTAGCAAGTTTTTCGCCGCCCCCGGAAAATCGGGCGCGCGGCGACGTTGACTTCACCCGGGACGCACAGCATCCTGTGTGCTTTTCGCACCGGAAACACCGCTTGAACTCAACCGCCCGCAACGGCTTGCCACTGCCGCCGAAGGTCCGCACCGACGCCGGCGAGTATCGCCGCGTGGGCTTCGAGCTCGAGTTTTCGGGCGTGACAATGGAACAGGCGGTCGCCGCGGTCGCCGATTCGCTCGGCGCCGAAGTCCGCGAGCAATCGGTTGCCGAGACCCTGCTCGAGGTCGACGGCCTCGGCGAGTTCAACGTCGAGCTGGACTGGGCCTTCCTCAAACGCAAGGCGGCCGAACAGGGCGAAGAAAAGTCCGACGAGGACTGGCTCGACTGGCTTAGCCAGGCGGCGGCGCTGCTGGTACCGGTCGAGGTCGTCTGTCCGCCGATCCCGCTCGACCGCCTCGGCGCGCTCGAGTCGATGGTCGACGCGTTGCGCGCCGCCGGCGCGGTCGGCACCGACGAGTCGCTGATCGCCGCCTACGGCGTGCACATCAATACCGAGATTCCGCGGCTCGACGCCGATACGCTGTTCGCCTACCTGCGCGCGTTCGCGCTGCTGCAATGGTGGTTGGTCGATACCCACGAGGTCGACGCCGCGCGCCGTCTGAGCCCGTATATCGACCTTTACCCCGAGGCCTATCTGCGCCAGCTGCTGGCGCGCGACGCGGCGAGTCTCGATGAGATCTTCGACGATTATCTCGAGCACAACGCGACCCGCAACCGCGCGCTCGATCTGCTGCCGCTGCTCGCCGAAATCGACGAGCAGCGCGTCCAGCGCGCGGTCGACGACCCGCGCGTCAAGCCGCGCCCGGCATTTCACTACCGCCTGCAGGACTGTCATATCGAAAAGCCCGACTGGTCGCTGGCCGAGCCCTGGAGCACCTGGCTCGCGGTCGAGCGGCTCGCCGGCGACGAAGCCGCGCTCGACGAGCTGGCGACAAAATTTGGCGACGCTCACCGCCCGGTCATCGGCGTCAAGCGGCGCGAATGGGTCGAAACCATCGAACGATGGCAGCGCGGCCGCGCGTCGGCGTAACCGGCAACGCGCGGCGCTGGACCCCGAGCTGGTGGTGCCTGCGCCTCGCGCTGCTCCTCGCCGGCGCGATCCCGGAACGCATCAGCGTGCGCCATCCACCGAGCGGCAAGTCGCTCGACGCGCTCGTCATCAGCGGCGGCGACGACATCGGTCCCGAGTATTACGGCGGCGACATCGACGTCCGCGTGCGCCTCGACCCGGAGCGCGACGCGCTCGAAATCGACTGGATCAAGCGCGCGCTCGACGCCGGCATCCCGCTGCTCGGCATCTGCCGCGGCGCGCAGCTGATCAACGTCGTGCTCGGCGGCAACCTGCACCAGGATATCCGCCAGCTGCGCAAGCTGACCTACAACCGGCCCGGTCTGCTGCCGACCAAGCAGGTCCGGCTCGAACCCGGCTCGCGCATCGCCGGCATCTGCGGCCGCCAGCGCCTGCGCGTCAACAGCCTGCACCACCAGGCGATCGACAACCCCGGCGAGGGCCTGCGCGTCGTCGGCCGCGACCTCGACGAACTCACCCAGGCGGTCGAGAGCGACGACCGTCCGATCATCGGCGTGCAGTGGCATCCCGAGTACCTGATGTATCTGCCGGTGCAGTTAAGGTTGTTTCGCTGGCTCCTGCGCAAGGTCGAATGATCGGCTCCTACCTGCTGCTGTTCGGTTCAGCCTTTCTCGCCGCGACGATTCTGCCGTTCTACTCCGAGGTCGTGCTGTTCGCGCTGTTGCGCGACGGCGGCGACCCGATCATGCTGGTCGGCATCGCGACGCTCGGTAACACGCTCGGCGCGGTGGTCAACTGGGTGCTCGGGCGATTCCTGCTGCACTTCCAGGACCGGCGCTGGTTTTATTTCAGCCGCGGGCAGGTCGAAGCCGCGCAGCGCTGGTACAACCGCTACGGTTTCTGGTCGCTGCTGTTCGCGTGGCTGCCGGTCGGCGGCGACGCGCTGACGCTGATCGCCGGCATCATGAAGGTGCGCCTGTGGCTGTTTCTGTTACTGGTGGGCAGCGGCAAGGCGCTGCGCTATATATCGGTCGCCTACCTGACGCTGAACGCACCGATCTGACGCGCGCTCATTCGATATTCTGCACCTGCTCGCGCATCTGCTCGATCAGCACCTTGAGGTCGACCGCGAGTTGGGTGGTCTCACCGTCCTGCGATTTCGAACCCAGCGTGTTGGCTTCGCGGTTCAGTTCCTGCATCAGGAAATCGAGCCGCCGGCCGACCGCCTCGTCGCGTTCGAGCACGTTGAGCACCTCGGCGATGTGGGTATCGAGCCGGTCGAGCTCTTCGTCGACGTCGAGCTTTTGCGCGAGCATGACGAGTTCCTGCTCGAGGCGGCTCTCGCTCGCGGCGTCGCGCCACTGCTCGAGCTTCTCGTCGAGCGCGGTCTCCCATTTTTCGCGCAGCGAAGACATCATCTCGGGGCGGCGCCGGCGCAGCTCGGCAACGATATCGGTGACCTGCCGGCAGCGCTGGCGGATCATTTCCTCGAGCGCCTTGCCCTCGGTCTCGCGGCTTTGCTGCAACTGCCCGAGGGCGCTGTCGAGGCTCGACAACGCGAGCGCGTGCAGTGCGCCCAGGTCGCGCTCGACGTCGCTGATCACGCCGGGCCAGCCGAGAATGTCCGACACCGACAGCTTGGAGCCCTCGTGCACGATGTTGAGCACCTCCTGTTCGACCTCGCGCAGCTTGCGCACGAGGTCGGGATTCAGCGTGATCTCGCCCTGCTGCTTAGCCTCGAGCTTGTAGCGCATTCCGACGTCGACCTTGCCGCGCGACAGGCGCTGCGTCAGCCGCTTGCGAATCTCCGGTTCGAGCTGGCGAAAGTCCTCGGGCAATTTGAAGCCGGGCTCGAGGTAGCGGTGATTCACCGAGCGCAATTCCCAGGTAATGGAGCCGGCGTCGTTGCTTTCCTCGACGCGGGCAAAAGCGGTCATGCTGCGGATCACGGTGGCGGCCTCCCGGCGAAATGGTCGCGGCATCATAGCTCATTTGGCGGCCGCCCGAAATGATGCGGACGCCCTCGGGGCGGATGCGTATAATGCGGCTCTTTTCGAGGAGAATCCGGATGCGACCCTCATCCCGCGCCGCCGACGAACTCAGAGCGCTCCGGATCACGCGCGACTACATCAAGCACGCCGACGGTTCGGTGCTGATCGAATGCGGCGACACCCGCGTGATCTGCACCGCGTCGGTCGATGGTTCGGTGCCGCCGTTTCTGCGCGGCAAGGGCAGCGGCTGGATCACCGCCGAATACGGCATGCTGCCGCGCTCGACCGGCAGCCGCATGCGCCGCGAGGCCAGCAGCGGGCGCCAGGGCGGGCGCACGCTCGAAATCCAGCGGTTGATCGGCCGCGCGTTGCGCGCGGCGGTCGATCTCGACGCGCTCGGCGAGCGCACGATCACGCTCGACTGCGACGTCATCCAGGCCGACGGCGGCACCCGCACCGCGTCGATCTCGGGCGCCTGGGTTGCGCTGCGGGACGCGCTCGACGGCCTCGTCGCGGGGGGCGATCTCGCCGCCGCGCCGCTCGTCTGCCAGGTCGCGGCGGTGTCGGTCGGCATCGTCGGCGGCGAGGCCGTGCTCGACCTCGATTACGCCGAGGACTCGACCGCCGAGACCGACATGAACGTCGTCATGACCGACCAGGGCGGTTTCATCGAGCTGCAGGGCACCGCCGAGACCGCGCCCTTTTCGGACGCCGAGCTCAAGCGCATGCTCGAGCTCGCGCAGGTCGGCATCGCGCGGATATTCACGCTGCAGGCGAACGCGTGAAACGGCTGGTGCTGGCTTCGAACAACCCCGGCAAGTTGCGCGAGCTCGGCGCACTGCTCTCCGATTTCGATTACGAACCCGTGCCGCAGGCCGAGTTCGGCGTGCCCGAGGTCGCCGAAACCGGCACGACCTTCGTCGAGAACGCGATCATCAAGGCGCGCCATGCCGCCGCCCACACCGGTTTGCCGGCGCTAGCCGACGATTCGGGCATCGTCGTCGACGCCCTCGGCGGCGCGCCGGGCGTCTACAGCGCGCGTTTCGCCGGGCCCGGCGCGAGCGACGCCGACAACAATGCGCTGCTGGTCGAGAAGCTGCGCGACGTGCCCGAGGCCGAACGCGGCGCTCGCTACCGCGCCGTGATCGCGTTGATGCGTTCGGCCGCCGATCCGTCGCCGCTGATCTGCGAGGGCAGCTGGGAGGGCCGGATTCGGCTCGAACCCGCTGGCGACGGCGGTTTCGGCTACGACCCCTACTTCTACCTGCCGGAGCTGGACTGCACCAGCGCCGAACTCGCGGCCGACGACAAGAACCGACGCAGCCATCGCGGCCAGGCGCTCGCCGCGCTGCGCGCGAGGCTCGCCGAGCATGGCGTTTGACGCTAATCCGCCGCTCGGGCTCTACGTCCACCTGCCGTGGTGCGAGCGCAAGTGCCCGTATTGTGACTTCAATTCGCACGCGGCGGCGACGATTCCCGAGGACGCCTACGTCGACGCGCTGCTCGACGACGTCGGGCAGGACTTGCCGCTGGTCTGGGGGCGTCGCATCGAGACGCTGTTCATCGGCGGCGGCACTCCGTCGCTGTTCTCGGGCGCGGCGATCGATCGGTTGCTCGCGGGCCTGCGCGCGCTGACGAACTTCGCGCCGTCGGTCGAAATCACGCTCGAGTCCAATCCCGGCAGCGCCGACGCCGGCCGCTACCGCGATTACCGCGCCGCCGGCGTCAACCGGCTGTCGATCGGCGTGCAGAGCTTCGACGACGGCATGCTCTCGGCCCTCGGTCGCGTGCACGATGCCGCCGATGCCCGCCGCGCGATAGAACTCGCGCGCGCCGCCGGCTTCGACAACCTGAACCTCGACCTGATGTACGGACTGCCCGGCCAGGATTGCGACGCCGCGCTGGCCGACCTCGAGCAGGCGCTCGATTTCGCGCCCGAACACCTGTCGCATTACCAGCTGACGATCGAGCCGAACACGCTGTTTCATCACCGGCCGCCGGCCGGCCTGCCGGACGACGAACTCGCCTGGCGGCAGCAAACCGGATGCCAGGCGCGGCTTGCCGCGGCCGGCTTCGATCACTACGAAGTCTCGGCCTACGCCCGACCCGGCCGCGAGGCGCGGCACAATCTCAATTACTGGCAGTTCGGCGATTACGTCGGCGTCGGCGCCGGCGCCCACGGCAAGCTCACGCTCGCCGGCGAAGACCGGGTCGTGCGCCGGGTACGGCTGCGCCAGCCGCGGGCCTATCTCGAGGCGCGCGGGCCAGCTCGCATCGCGCGCGAGACCATTGCTGGCGCCGACGACCTCGTGTTCGAGTTCATGCTCAACGCGACCCGGCTGGTGCGCGGATTCGACGTCCGGCTGTTCCATCGCACCACCGGACTCGGGCTCGATGCGCTGTTGCCGGGATTAAACCACGCCAAAAACAAGGGTTTAGTCGAATTCGACGGCCGCCGGATCAGGCCCACCGAGCTCGGTTTTCGCTTTCTCAACGACTTGCAGGCGTCGTTTCTCGATGCCGACCGGCCGCGGCGACGGCCGATTTTCGAAGCGGGCGACGAAATTATGCACAACTGAGGAAATCGCGCCGGATTTGTCAAGATTTTTTTGCCGCGAAATTGCCGAAAAATACACAGGCCCGCTAAGTCGCTGATTTTTTGACGGTTTTTGAGTTGGTCAAAAATTGACTAATCTAACCAAAGCCCCGGCCAGCGTTGGCTTTGCGGCTTTCGACCGACGCTTATACACAGAGTTATCCACAGAAATTGTGGATAAAAACCGAGCCGCAAGGCGCTCAATGTCTTATCAAATTCTGGTCACAAAGCACTTTAACTAGTGCGCATAAGCTGAGCCCGTAACCCGTCCGTCCGATCGATAAAAAACTTGAAACTTCGGCGCGAAAAGTTCACAATGCGCGCCCTTCGAAGCCCGATCACCGACAGAATCGAGTTATGAAACAAGGCATTCACCCCGAGTATCGCGACGTCGTTTTCCAGGACATCTCGTCCGACTTCGCGATTCTGACCAAGTCGACCGCTCCGACCCGGGAAACGATCAAATGGGAAGACGGTAACGAGTACCCGCTGTTGCGCCTCGAGATTTCGAGCCAGTCGCACCCGTTTTACACCGGCAAGCAGCACATCCTGCAAACCGCCAAGCAGGTCGACAAGTTCCGCCAGCGCTACGGCAAGAAGTAGCTGCGACCAATTCACGCAAAGGGTGCCACGGCACCCTTTTTTTTGCCTTGAATCCGCCGTCTTGCGATTCAATAATGGCGCCATGAAACGCATCGCCGGCCTGTCTCTCGCCGCCGCGCTGCTGTTGACCGGTTGCGCGCTCAACCCGGTCACCGGCCAGCGCGACTTCGCGCTGGTCTCCGAATCCGAAGAGATCGAGCAGGGACGCCGATTTCACGCCGAGATCGTCCGCCGCTACGGCGTCTACGACGACCCGGCGCTGCAAGTCTACGTCGACGGCATCGGCCAGCGGCTAGCCCGCGCGAGCCATCGTGCGCATTTGAAATACAGCTTCACCGTGCTCGACTCGCCCGAGATCAATGCCTTCGCGCTGCCCGGCGGCTACATCTACGTCACCCGCGGCATCCTGGCCTACCTCGACTCCGAGGCCGAGCTCGCCGGCGTGCTCGGCCACGAGATCGGCCACGTCACCGCGCGCCACTCGGTCCGCCAGCAGTCGGGGCAGTTCGCGACGGGCCTGCTCGGCGTGCTGATCGCCGGCGCCACCGGCAGCTCGAACCTGGCCAACATCGGCGAGGCCATCGGCACCGGCATCGTCCGCGGCTATGGCCGCGATCACGAACTCGAGGCCGACCGGCTCGGCGCCGAGTACCTGCACGCGATCGGTCACGATCCGGAGATCATGCTCGGCGTCATCGGAGTGCTTAAGGACCAGGAAGTCTACGAGGTGGAGCGCGCGAAGCAGGAAGGCCGCGAGCCCAATGTCTATCACGGCGTGTTCTCGACCCACCCGCGCAACGACCAGCGACTGAAGACGGTCGTGCGCGCGGCGCGCAAGCTGGCCGCGCAAAACTACCGCGACATCGACCGGGCGACCTATTACCGGATGATCGACGGCCTCGCCTGGGGCCCGAGCGCGCGCCAGGGCATCGTCGACGGGCGCCGATTTTCGCACCCCGAGCTGCGCTTCGCGATCGACTTGCCGGCCGGTTGGCAGACCGTCAACCTCGACGACTTCCTGCAGGCACGCGATCCCGAATCGGGCGCGGTGGTACAGGTTGGCGTCGTCGACCGCAAGTCCGACGAATCCTTGCCGCAGCTGCTGCGCCGCCTGGTCCGCGACGGCGAGATCGAGGTCGAACGCACGAGCTACGGCGCGCTCGCCGAAACCCGCGTGCAGATCCGCGGCGGCGCGCAACAGCCGGCGCTGCTCGGCGCAATCGCGCTCGACGGCCGCGCGGTGCTGACCCTGCTCGGCACCGCGCCCGCAGACCGCTTCGACGCCAATCGGGCGCGCCTGCTCGCGGTCAACGAGAGTTTCACGCGGCTCGACCAGGCGGCGATTGACGCGATCCGGATCAATCGCCTGCGCATCGTCGACGCGAGTCGCTATCCCGGCTTTGTTGCGCTCGCCCGCGCGAGCGCGCTCGAAGGCGACGCCGAGGACCAGCTGCGCCTGCTCAACCGCGCGTTTCCAGACGGCGACCTCCGCGATCGCGAGCGAGTCAAAACGGTCTTGCGTGATGACTGAACATCGCGTCGGGCTCGCGTTGCTGCTCGCCATCTGCGGCGTCACGCCCGTCGCTGCCGCCGACGCCGAGCGCGCCTGCGAGCGGATCTCGGCCAAGCTCGCGAGCGTTGGCTACGCCGAGTGCCTGCGCCTCGACCTGCAACCGAGCGGTTTTCGCTCGGTCGAGGGTTTCCCGCTGCTGATCAAGGAGTACCCGCCGCTCGCGCGCCGCGAGCCGCTGGGCCGGGTGCTGCTGATCGGCGGCACCCACGGCGACGAACTGTCGTCGATCAGCATCGTCTTCAAGTGGATGCACAAGCTCGAGAAGCACCATTCCGGCCTGTTTCACTGGCGCATCAACCCGCTGATGAATCCGGACGGCGCGCTCCGCAAACGCCATCGACGCACCAACGCCAAGGGTGTCGATCTGAACCGCAACTTCGTCACGCCCGGCGCCGGCAACGGCGCCGCGCTGCGCTACTGGCGCGTATCGGCGCGCCAGAACGAGCGCCGCTATCCCGGACCCTACCCGTTAAGCGAGCCGGAAAGCTACTGGCTCTACCACGAAATCGAGCGCTTCGAGCCGGACGTCATCGTCTCGGTACACGCGCCGCATCGCCTGGTCGACTACGACGCGCCGAGCCGCAGGAACGCGCCGCGGCGCATCGGCCACCTGCACAAGCGCCTGCTCGGCACCTATCCCGGTTCGCTCGGCCATTACGCCGGCCTGCACCTCGGCATCCCGGTGGTCACGCTCGAGTTGCCGCACGCCGGCATCATGCCGAGCCGCAAGCAGATCAGCTGGCTGTGGACCGATCTCGTGCGCTGGCTCAGGCGAAACATTTAACCGCCTGTCGATTTGTGCGATATTAGAGCGTTTCCAGGCTCGCCGGATTTCGATCGTGTCCAGTTTCCCTTATACCCGCAAACGGCGCATGCGCCGCGATGACTTTTCACGCCGGCTGATGCGCGAAAACTCGCTGTCGGTCGACGATTTGATCTACCCGATGTTCGTGCGCGACGGCGACGGTCAGCGCGAAGCGGTCGCGTCGATGCCCGCCATCGAGCGCGTCAGCATCGACCGGCTGCTCGAGGAGGCCGCCGAGATCGCGCGCCTCGGCATCCCGGCGATCGCGTTGTTCCCGGTGCTCGGCGCGGACGCGAAGAGCGAGGACGCCGAGGAAGCCTGGAATGCCGACGGTCTCGTGCAGCGCGCGGTACGCGCGCTGAAAGACGCGCAGCCGGATCTGGGCGTGATCACCGACGTCGCGCTCGACCCGTACACCAGCCACGGCCAGGACGGCTTGCTCGACGCCGACGGCTACGTCACCAACGACGCGACGCTCGACGCGCTGGTGCGCCAGGCAATGTCGCACGCCGAGGCCGGGGTCGACGTGGTCGCGCCGTCGGACATGATGGACGGGCGCATCGGCGCGATTCGCGAAGCCTTCGAGGACGCCGGCTTCGTCAATACCCGCATTCTCGCCTACTCGGCCAAGTACGCGTCGAGCTTCTACGGCCCGTTTCGCGACGCGGTCGGCTCGGCCGGCAATCTCGGCAAGGGCAACAAGTACACCTACCAGATGGATCCGGCCAACAGCGACGAGGCGCTGCACGAGGTCGCGCTCGACATCGACGAGGGCGCCGACATGGTCATGATCAAACCGGGCCTGCCGTACCTCGATATCGTCCGGCGGATCAAGGACGAACTGCGTTTTCCGACCTTCGTCTACCAGGTCAGCGGCGAGTACGCGATGCTGAAAGCCGCCGGTCAAAACGGCTGGATCGACGAGAAAGCCTGCGTGCTCGAGGCCTTGCTCGCGATCAAGCGCGCCGGCGCCGACGGCATCCTGACCTATTTCGCGAAGGCGGTCGCCGGCTGGCTCCGCGACGCGGCGTGAAGCCAGCCGCCGGGGTCGACCGCTACGCGGTGCTCGGCAACCCGATCGCGCACAGCCTGTCGCCGCAAATCCACGCGCGCTTCGCCGCCGCCAGCGGGCAGGCGATCGAGTACGTCGCCCTCGAATTGCCGCGCGACGACTTCACCGCGGCGCTGCGCGCGCTGATCCACGACGGACTCGCCGGGGCCAACGTCACGGCGCCGTTCAAGCAGGAAGCCTGGGCGCTGTGCGATTCGCGCAGCGAACGCGCCGAGCTCGCCGGCGCGGTCAACACCCTCGTGTTCGCCGCCGACGGCGCGATTGCCGGCGACAACACCGACGGCTTCGGCCTGGTTCGCGACCTGCGCGACAACCTCGGCGTCGAGCTCGTGCGGCGCAACATTCTCGTGCTCGGCGCCGGCGGCGCGGTGCGCGGCGTGCTGGGGCCCATACTGGCCGAGGCGCCGGCCGGGATCGTGATCGCCAACCGCACGCTCGCGCGCGCCCGCGCGCTCGCCGAGGATTTCGCCGAAACTGGTCAAATCCGGGTTCTGGCCTATAAAGAGCTGGGAGAACAACCTTTTGATCTCGTCATCAACGGCACCGCGGCGGGACTGGCCGACGAAATTCCACCCGTGCCGCCCGCCGTCATCGGTGGCACGACGGTTTGCTACGACATGATATACAACACGCAACAGGCGACCGCATTCGTCGACTGGGCGCGGCGCCAGAACGCGGCCGCGGCCCATGACGGCCTCGGCATGCTGGTCGAACAGGCCGCCGAGGCGTTTCGCGTCTGGCGTGGCGTGCGACCCGAGACCGGGCCGGTGATCGCCGCGCTCAGGGGCGGATGAGCGCCACCGCGGCCGACACGCTCGTCGGCCAGGAAGCCCTGACCGACGTAAAGTCGGAACAGATTCGGATCCTGTTCGCGGCGGTGCCGGCGTCGCTGTTGTCGATCCTGCTCAGCAGCCTGGTCCTGTGCGTCGTCCAGTGGCCGGTCGTCGACCCGGCGACGATCATCGCGTGGTTTTGCGGCACCAACCTGCTGTCCGTCGCCCGCTACCTCTGCTATCGGCAATTCCGGCGCATCGACCGCGGGCGCACCGTCGCCGGGCACTGGTTTCGGCTGGCGATCGTCACCAGCGCCGCGTCGGGCCTGAGCTGGGGAATCGGCGGCTTCCTGCTGTTCCCCGAGCACAGCCCGGTGCACCAGATGTTTCTCGCCTTCGTCGTCGCCGGCATCTGCGCCGGCGCGATCACGACGCTGTCGGCGATCGTCGAGGCCAGCCGCGCCTTCGTGCTGTTCGCGCTGTTGCCGGTACTGGTCAAGATCAACCTGCTGGAAAACGAGGTGACGTTGGCGATGACCGGCCTGACCTTCCTGTTCATGATCATGATCCTGGTTTCGGCGCAGCGCCTGAACCAGACCATCGTCGAGTCGCTCGAAGTGCGGCTGGCGCGCGAACTGGCCGAACAGAAGGTGCGCTACCAGGCGCAGTTCGACGCGCTCACCGACCTGCCCAACCGCCGCCTGCTGCTGTCGACGCTGCGCCAGGAAATCGCCAAGGCCGAGCGCCATCGGCGCTTCGGCGCGGTGCTGTTCGTCGACCTCGACCGCTTCAAGGCGATCAACGATTCGCTCGGCCACGCGGTCGGCGACGATTTGCTGGTGCAGGTCGCGGCACGCATCTCGGCGCGCCTGCGCGAAGAGGATACGGTCGGCCGTCTCGGCGGCGACGAGTTCGTCGTGCTGTTGCCCGAGGTCGGCGAGGACGAGGACGCGGCCGGCGCTCACGCGCTGCGGATCGCCGACGACATCCGCCTGCGCTTCAAGCAACCGTTCGAGATCCACGGCCACGAAATTCACCTGACGATCAGCAGCGGCGTCGCGCTCTATCCGTGCGGGGTTTCGGCCGACGACCTGCTCAAGTATGCCGACGTCGCGATGTACGAGGCGAAAAACGCCGGCCGCGACGCGATCCGCCTGTTCTCGCGCGACATGCAGGAAGCCGTCAACCAGCAGCGCGCAATCGAAAAGGGCTTGCGCGACGCGCTCGCGGGCGACGAATTCGAGCTCTACTTCCAGCCGCAATACGACTCCTGGCGGCGCGTGATCGGCGCCGAGGCGCTGCTGCGCTGGAACCATCCCGTGCATGGCGTGACGACGCCGGGGCAGTTCATCGAAGTCGCCGAGCTGACCGGCCTGATCGTGCCGATCGGTGAGTGGGTCCTGCGCTCCGCCTGCGCCCACCTCGAGCGCCTGCGTGGCACCCTCAGGCTTTCGGTCAACGTCAGCCCGCGCCAGTTCGGCGACCCCGACTTCGTCGCCGAGTTCGAACGCATCCTGGCCGACACCGGCGCCGACCCGGCGCGCCTCAAGTTCGAGATCACAGAGGGCCTCGCGATAGCCAACCTCGAACATACGATCGAGACGATGCAACAATTACGCGAGATCGGCGTCAGTTTCTCGGTCGACGATTTCGGTACCGGCTACTCGTCGCTGAACTATCTGCACCGCTTGCCGGTCGACGAGCTCAAGATCGACCAGTCGTTCGTGCGTGACATTTCCGAGCGCGCCGAGAACGCCGTCATCGTCGACACGATCATCGTCATGGCGCAACAGTTGAAACTCGCGGTCGTCGCCGAGGGCATCGAGACCGAGGCCGAACTCGACTATCTGCGTAGCCGCCGCTGCGACCGCTTCCAGGGCTACCTTTTCTCGCACCCGCTGCCGTTCGACCGGTTCATCGCCGAAACCTGAAACATCTCCGCCCGAATTGGGGGGACAGTATACTTAATCACCCATAGTTAGTTGCAGATTGAAACTGAATTAGGGTAATTAAGTATACTGTCCCCCGAATTGGGTCAGGTCCCCCGAATGGGGTCAGCGGCGGACGGCGAGGAATACGCCGGCGGTCATGAGGGCCAGCCCGGCGACGCGTTGCAGCGTGATCGGGTAGTGCGCCGCGCCGAACCAGCCGAAATGATCGATCAAGGCCATCGAGATCAGCTGGCCCAGCAGCACGAACGCCACCGCGTTGCCGACGCCGAAGCGCGGCGCAACCCAGGTCATGCCGAGAATGTAGATCGCGACGAAGACACCGCCGAAGTAGAACCACGGCGGAATCGAGCGATCGATCCGGATCTGCGGCATGCCCTCGGTCAGCAGCAAAACCCCGACGATGACGACGATCGCGGCGAGCAGCGCGAAGGTCGACGCGAGCATCGGGTTTTGCAGGCGCGCGGCGAGACCGCCGTTGAGCGCCGCGAACATCGGAATGCCAAGACCGACGACGAGCATGATCAGGGCATATAGAATCGTCTGTTGCATCCCACCCATCGAATCGTTCCGGTTGCGCAGTCCCGGCGCAGCATAAGCGAAAGCACGCCCGACGCAAACCGAAACCGCGCCGGCATCCGGCGAGACGGCGAAGCAGAAAAATATTTCACATTCCGCGAGCGGGCAAGGCGGCAAACTCTCGACTATTATTGAAGACAGGCATATCAGCGGAGGATGCCATGATCGAAATGACGCCGATGCGAATGTGGATAGCAGCGACCGCCGCCTGGCCGCTGCTGTGGATCCTGGTTTTCGACAGCTGGTTTTTCTGGACCCCGATCGGGCTACTCGTCGCCCTCGGAATCCCGGCAGCGGGCTGGCTCGTCTGGTGGAATTTTTATCGCGGCGAAGAAGACAAGATCGTCGCCGACGGTCGTGAAGTCCTCGACAAGACGGCCGCTACCCTGCTCGAGCTGAAGAAGAAGCACCTCAAGCCCGAAAAAAAGAAAGCCCGGCGCTGACCGCAAGCAAACATCACGGACCCGTTTTCGAGTCGCCGCGTTCGACTCGAGCCGCCGGCGGCGCGGCGCGCCCGTCCCCACCTGTTCGCTCACGGGCGCAGGTGCGGCGACGGCGCTAGTTCAGATGGTAACCCCTGAATTCCTTGACCGTCGACAGGCTCAGGAGCGAGCGCATCTGCATCACCGACGGTATCTCCGACAGCTTGTTGCGCAGCAGGTCTTCGTACTCGGCCGTGCTGTGCGCGGCGACCCGCATCAGGTAGTCGAATTCGCCGGTAATCAGGTGGCTCTCGAGCACTTCGGGGATAGCGGCAATCGCGGCCTCGAAGCCGGCGAAGGCTTCGCGACGCTGCGAAGTCAACTTGACCTCGATGAATATCTGCACTTCGAGGCCGAGCGCGCGCCGATCGAGCTGCGCCGCGTAATGACTGATGACGCCATTGGATTCGAGTAACTTCACCCGCCGGTGACAGGCCGACAACGACAGCCCGATCCGTTCCGACAGCTCGGCCATCGAGATGTCACCGCGTTCCTGCAAACAGGAAAGAATTTTATAATCGAGCCTGTCCATGAAATTTTTTACTGCTAATTGGTATTAACAAAGCAATATTTTCAAAAATTTACCGAAATATTGCAAATTAACAGAACTATTACGAGCGCGATCGGGTTAGGCTAAGCCGCGTACCGCCACCGGTACTTTCGATTCAAATAGGAGGAATTCATGTCAATTAGATACATTGTCGGCTGCGACGGCAGCCCGGCCTCGGAGCGGGCCGCCCAGCTCGCCGTCGCCCACGCCAAATCCTGCGGCGCCGTGGTGACTATCGTGCACATACTCGAGTGGTCACCCTACTCGTTCCTGACCCCGGAAGAGATCGAGGAACGGCACAAGAAGCGCAACGAGGAACTCGCGCGCGCGAAAGAGCACATCGTCGACCCGGTTATCGGGTCGTTCGCCGATGCCGGCGTCGAACTGGATTGCACGATCAAGTTCGGCCACGTCGCCGAGACGCTCGCGCAGATCGCCGAGGAATCGGGCGCCGAGCAGATCTTCATCGGCCGCACCGGCCACAGCACGCTCGCCAGCCGCATCTTCGGTTCGGTGGCGTCGACGATGGCGCAAATCGCACCCGTGCCCTGCACGATCGTGCCGTAACCTGAACCAAAGGAGTCATTATCATGTACAAGAAAAAACTGTTTGCGGTGATCGGCGCGCTCGGGCTCGCGCTGATATCGAACGCCGCCCTGGCCCAGTCCGTCGACGAGCGGGTCAATGAATTGTTTGCCAGCGCGACCGGCTGGTTCGTCGCCTTCATCTTCAGTCCGTTTCCGGGGACCAGCTTTCCGTGGATCGTCGCCTGGCTGGTAGTCGCGGCAACGGTATTCACGCTGTACTTCGGATTTATTCAGTTTCGTGCCTTCAGGCATTCGATCTCGCTGGTCAAGGGCGACTACGCGGACCCGAACGACGCCGGCGAAGTCAGCCACTTCCAGGCGCTGGCGACGGCGCTGTCCGGCACCGTCGGCCTCGGCAACATCGCCGGCGTCGCGGTCGCGGTCGGCATCGGCGGCCCGGGTGCAACCTTCTGGATGATCCTCGCGGGCCTGATGGGGATGGCGTCGAAGTTCACCGAATGTACTCTCGGCGTCAAGTATCGCAACGAGTACGACGACGGCACCGTCTCCGGCGGCCCGATGTATTACCTGACCAAGGGCTTCACCGAGCGCGGCCTGCCCGGCGGCAAGATCCTCGCGGTCATGTTTTCGATTTTCTGTATTCTCGGCGCGCTCGGCGGCGGCAACATGTTCCAGGCCAACCAGGCGCATCAGCAGATTTCGAGCATCGTCGGCGGCTATCCCGGCTGGATCACCGGCGTGATCTTCGCCGGCGTCGTGTTCGCGGTCATCGTCGGCGGCCTGAAGTCGATCGCCAAGGTGACCGAGAAAGTCGTGCCGTTCATGGGCGTCATGTACGTGACCGCCGCAATCGTGATCATCGCCGTCAATTACGACAAGATCGGTTGGGCTTTCGGCCAGATCTTCGCCGGTGCCTTCACCGGGCTCGGCGTCGCCGGCGGCATGGTCGGGGCATTGATCCAGGGCTTCAAACGGGCGGCGTTTTCCAACGAGGCCGGCGTCGGCTCGGCGGCGATCGCGCACTCGGCGGTCCGCACCAAGGAGCCGATCACCGAGGGTTTCGTCTCGCTGCTCGAACCGTTCATCGACACGGTCGTGATCTGCACGATGACCGCGCTGGTGATCGTCATCTCCGGCCAGCTGACGGCCGACCCGGCCACCGGCCACTACCTCGTCGAAGGCGGGCATATCGTCACCGCGACCGGTGCAACCGGTGTCGGCCTGACCTCGGCCGCGTTCGAAAGCGCGATCAGCTGGTTCCCGTACGTGCTCGCGATCGCCGTCGTGCTGTTCGCATTTTCGACGATGATCTCCTGGTCGTACTACGGGCTCAAGGCCTGGACCTTCCTGTTCGGCGAAGGCAAGAAGAAGGAAATCACGTTCAAGACGATTTTCTGCCTGTTCGTCATCATCGGCGCGGCGTCGAACCTCGGCCCGGTCATCGACTTCTCCGACGCGGCGATCTTCGCGATGGCGGTAGTCAACGTCATCGGGTTGTACTGCCTGATGCCGATCGTCAAGCGCGAGCTGAAAAGCTACATGGATCGGCTCGAGTCGGGAGAAATCAGGAAGTTCAAGGGACTGAAGCCCCAGCCCCAGGAGTCGTAACTCCAGGTCCGGGCGTCCTTTCCTCGTGTTCGGGCGCCCGGACGAGTTACCGCTCGCGAGTATCAGCATAATGGCGGACGGAGCCCTCGCCGGTTCCTCCGCCATTTTTTACCCCTTCCGGTCGCGATAGGCCGTATCGGCCCGACCTATTGATTATCGATCTTGCGAATCTCGTCGATAACGCCGTGCGCGGCGTAGAACAGGTTCGACAACTCGTCGTCGCCGACGCCGAGCCGGCGCTCCGACGCGGTGTAAGCGAACACGCCGTCGAAGGCGAGGAAGTAGAAAGTGACTTTGCCGGGCGCGGGCCTCGGATACTCGTCCACCGGCTCGGCGCGCTCGAAGAAGTACTGCGCGCCGGTCAGGTAATGACCGACGGCGCGCCGCACGGCGGCGTATTCGCCGGCGCCGATCATGCCGCCGCCGGAGCTGAAATACAGGCTGGTCGAGCCGTCGGCCAGCGTGATCAGCGTGAAGTAACCGTCGGCGAAGCCGGTTTCCATGACCATGCCCCAGACCGGGTGAGCGAAATTTTCGCGGCTGATTCCGATCTCGTTCGGATCCAGCGTTAACGCCAGACCGCGCAGTTCGGCGATGACCTCGGCCGAATCGGCACCGGCCGATGCGGACAGGATCGACGCGCAAGCGGCGACAAGCCAGATCTTCAACTGCTGCTTCATACCGGTAATCCCGACCAAGCAAACGGAAATCGACGCACAGTATACCCGCGATCGCCCGGCCCGATCAGCCCCGCGGGCGTCGACCGGGCGTCGAGACCAGCGCCGGCATGATCGCGAAGATCAGCAGCGATGCGAGGTAAGCGGCGAACGCGAGGGGATCGCGGCTTGCAAAATACTCGCCGAGGCTCATGCCGCGCAGGCCGAGGACCAGCACTACCTCAAATAACAACAGCAGCGCGAGGCCGATGCCGCCGGCGGCTAGGTACGGCGCCCGCGTCGCCGCCGGCGGCATCCTGGCGACCAGGTAGCGCGCGGCTAAAAAAATCACCAGCAGCATGACCGGCATCTCGAGCAGTTCCGCCGCGCGCACCCCGATTCGCGGCTCGAGCAACAGCACCCGCAGCGTACCGAGCACGAAACCGGCGGCGAAGACGAGGACGAAATACGCGCCGCCGCAGATCGCGACCTTCGCTTTCACGGGCGGCACCGGCGGCACGCATTCACGTCGAGACGCTTTCGGCGTAATCGGTCTCGTCGTCGGCCGGTTCGCGAAATCCGAGGTCTTCCATGATCGAGTAGGCCGCCGGCAACACCAGCAGCAGCAACAGGGTCGCCGACAGCAGGCCGAACACGACGCTCGCGACCAGCGGTATCAGCACCTGCGCCTGCAGGCTGGTCTCGGACAACAGCGGCAGCATGCCGGCGATCGTCGTCACCGACGTCAGGAAGATCGCGCGGAAACGGTCGCGCACCGCCTGCCCGGCTGCATCGTGCAGCGACAGGCCCTCGCGGCTGCGGCGCTTGACGTACTCGACCAGCAGAATCGAATCGTTGACGACGATGCCGGCCAGCGAGACAAAGCCGATCATGCTCGGCAGCGACAGGTCGAGCCCCATTAGCTTGTGTCCCCAGACCACGCCGATCAGCGCGAGCGGAATGTTGATCAGCACGACCAGCGGTTCGCGGTAGTTGCGAAACTGGAAGGCGAGCAGGAAGTATACGCCGGCGATTCCGAGGATGAAGCCGGTCAGCACCGAACGGTTGGTCTCGCGCGAATTCTCGACCTCGCCCTCGAGGCCGACCGCGAGCCCCGGGAAGCGTTCGGCGAGCAGCGGGAAAAAGCGCGCGCGCGTGTCGCCGATGATCTCGTTGGTGTTGGCGAGTTCGGCGTCGACGTCGCCGATGACCGTGACCGTGCGGCGGTGATCGATGCGCTTGATCCGCGAAAACCCGCGCGTCTCGTCGACCCGCGCGATCGCGCCGAGCGGAATGTCGACGCCGCGGTCGTTGAACAGCGTCAGTTGCTCGAAGTCGCGCAACGCGTTGGCGCGGTCGGTATCGAGGCGAACGTTGATCTCGAAGGCTTCGCGGCCGCGGTAGACGTCGTCGACCTTGACGCCCTGGTAGGCCGCGCGCAACTGCTGCGCGAGTTGTTGCGCGTTGAGTCCCGACGCGAGCGCGCCGGGCAGCAGGCTGACCGAAAACTGCGGCTTGCCGACGCGCAGGTCGTCCATGACGTTGGAGACGCCCGGATAACCGGTGAGCCAGGTTTGCAAATCCCACGAGGCGCGTGACAGCAGCTCGAGATCGTCGTGCTGCAGGCGGATCGAGATCGCCTGCCCGGCGGGTCCGAGCGCCGGCTCCTTGATCTGCACCGATACCGCATCCGAAATCGTGCCGGTGGTCTCGAGCCACGCTCGTCGCAGGTCGTTCAACGATGTCTCGCGGGTCTCCGAATCCAGCAGGTCGAGGCTGATGGTCGCGAGGTGCGCGCCGCTCTCGCCGGCATCGGCGTTGTAGCTGTAGAACACCTGCGCATGGCGCACGAGGTCGCCTTGCGGCTCGGGTGGAAATTGCGCCACCGCCGCGTCGAGGCTCGCGAGCAGGCGGGCGACCAGCGCCTCGGTGCGCTCGAGCGGCGTGCCCTGCGGCATGATGATGCGCGCCTCGAGCAGGTTGCCCTCCAGATCGGGAAAGGCCCGGAACTTGATCTGCCCCGACGGGAACAGGCTGACGGTAACGATAAACAGCCCGAGCGCGGCACCGACGGTCAGGTAACGGTACTCGATCGCGCGGTCGGCAACGCGGCCGACGCCCTCGCGCACGCGTTCGAAGCGCGCCTCGAAGCGTTCGCGCCAGGCCGCCCGGCCCTGCTCGCGATGGTGCTGCAGCGAATGCACGAGGTGGTGGGGCAGAATCAGGAATGCTTCGACCAGGCTCACCGTCAGCACCGACAGCAGCACCACCGGCAACACGCCCATGACCTGCCCGATGTCGCCCTTCAGGAACAGCAGACTGCCGAACAGTAGCGCCGAGGTCGTAAACGACGCGAGCACGCCGCGCCCGACCTTGCCGATGCCGTCGACCGCGGCGACGAGCGGCGATTTGCCGCTTTTGTACTCGGTCTCGATGCTCTCCGAAATCACGATCGCGTCGTCCATCAGGATGCCGATCGCCATCAGCAGCGCGACCATCGAGATCATGTTGATGCTGATGCCGAACAGGTTCATCACGACCAGCCCGCCGATGAACGAGATCGGCAGGCCGAGCGCAACCCAGAAGGTATAGCGCCAGCTGAAGAACAACAGCAGTGCCAGCGTCGCCAGCAGCAAGCCCTGCAAGCCGTTGGTCGTGAGCAGCTGCAGACGATCGCGCACGATCGACGCCGAGTTCTGCGTGATCACCAGCCGGGTCGTCTCGGGCAGGCGCGCGTTTTCGGCGTCGACGAAGCGCTCGATCGCGTCGAATACGGTCAGCGTGTCGTCGCCGCTGTTCTTCTTGATTTGCAGCAGCGCCGCCGGCTTGCCGTCGAGCTCGACGCGCACCTCGCGGTCGCTGAATTCGTCGCGGATCGTCGCGATGTCGCCGAGTCGCAGCTGGGCGCCGCGCTCGTCGTGCAGCACGACCAGGTCGGCGAGCGCATCGACGCTGCGGCGCTCGTTCTCGATGCGAATCTGATAGGAACGATCCTCGGCCTCGAGCACGCCGGCCGGCAGGTTCAGCGCCTGCGCGCCGATCAGGTCCGCGATCTGCTGGATGCTCAGGCGATAACGCCGTAGCGTTTCGGCGCCGATGAGTACCGCGAACTCGTGCGTCGAGAAACCGCCGACCTCGACGATCGGCACCTCGGGCAGGGCCAGCAGGCGATCGCGATAGTGCTCGGCGAGCCCCTTCAGCTCCGACGGCGTCAACTCGGACGCGATCGCGACGCTGGCGACCGCG
This sequence comes from Gammaproteobacteria bacterium, assembly GCA_024638385.1. Lineage (GTDB taxonomy): Bacteria > Pseudomonadota > Gammaproteobacteria. The sequence goes on from JAHEKJ010000007.1 coordinate 63,988, forward strand.
ATCGTGCGGCCGAGCTCGTCGATCAGCGGCTCCTCGGCGTCGTCGGGGAAGTCGGTAATCGAGTCGACCGCCGAATTGACGTCGTCGATGAATTGCTGCAGGTTGCCCTCCTCCTGCATGTCGAGCACCAGGATGCCGACGTTGTCGCGCGCCTCGCAGCTACGCTCGTCGAGAAAACTGATGCCGTCGGTCGCGTCCTCGAGCGGGTTGCAGATACCCTGTTCGACCTCGGCGGCACTCGCGCCCGGATAATTGACCGTGACCTGCACCTGGTTGAGTTCGATCTCGGGGAAGGTGTCGCGCGCGAGTTGCGGCAGCGACGCCAGGCCGAGCAGCAGGATGATGAACATCAGGATGTTGGCGGCGGTCGGGTGCGCCGCGAAGTAGCGAATCACGGCTCGCCTCCGGCTGCCAGTCGACGCAACTCGGACTCGGCAACCTCGGAGTGGCTGACCTCGAGCGGCATGCCGTCGATGACCGGTACGAGGTCGGTGACGACGACCCGCTCGCCGGGCTCGAGCCCATTTTGCACGACCGCGAGATCACCCTGGGTCAATTGCAGCTCGACGACGCGGATCGCGAGCCGGTCATCGGCGGTGGCGATGTAGACCCGGCCCTCGTGCACGGCGTTGCGCGGAATCACGAGGGCATCGCGCACCGGCGCCAGCAATTCGACCGCGGTGTACATGCCCTTCAGCAGCGGCGGCCGCTTGCCCGGAATCATCTGCTCGTAGGGCCGCTCGACGCCGACGACCACGCCGATCGTCTGGCGCGTCGGGTCGATGGCCTCGCCAAGGCGCAACACGCGTGCGTCCCAGACCGCGTCCGGCAGGTTGCCGACCAGGCGCACGCGCGCCGACAGGCCGAGCGCATCGTTGATGCGGCCGCCGGCCGCGACGAACGGCCCGACCAGGTCGGTGCGCCCCTCGAGGTGCGACACCAGCGCACGCATCGACTGCAGCGGCAACTGCGCGCTGATCTCGACGCCCTTCAGGTCGATCGCCTCGAACAGCGGCGCGCCGACCGATACGAACTCGCCGCGGTCGACGCTGACGGTGCCGATGCGGGCGTCGAACGGCAGGCTGATCTCGGTGCGGCCGAGCACGGTCGAACGGTTCTGCACTTCCTGCTCGGCGCGCGCGATCTGCGCCTCGATCGTTTGCCGGCGGCTGGCGTAGCCGTCGATCCTACCCTGCAGGTCGGCGACCTGCTGGCGCAGCTGGATGACTTTCTGCTCCTCGACGTCGAGCGTGGACTTCGCGATCAGCCCGCGGTCAAATACGTCCTTGAGGCGGCGATATTCGGCCTCGCCGACCTCGAGATTCTGATCAGCGAGCGCGAGCGAGCGGCGGGTCGATTTTTCCTCGGCCACGAGTTCGTCCAGCGCCGAGCGGTTGGCCTTCAGGTCTTCCTGCGCCTGGCGCAGCGACAGCTCGTAGTCCTGCGCGTCGATACGCACGACCCGCGTGCCGGCAGGAATGGTCTCGCCGGCTTTCAGGTTCGGATGCAGGTAACTGATTTCGCCGCTGACCTCGGCGACACTGTCGAGCGTGATCGACGGCTCGACGTTGCCGTAGGCGACGATGCGCGAGCGAAACGGGATGCGTTCGGCGACGATGACCTCGACCGGCCGGCTCGGCAGGGCCGCGTCGGCATGCTCTAGCGGTTTGCGACCGGCCAGCAGCAGTGCGGCGATCGCGATGCCCAGGCCGACAGCGACCAGCAATCCGAGGCCGCCTTTCAGACTGATTCTCATGGATTTTCCCTTGCGCACCGTCCTGAACGGGGACGCCGATTCTAACCGATTAACCGGGCCTCGTTAACGACCGGGATTGACCCGCGTCACGAATCTTGCCGAGGCCGGAGCTCGCGAATCTTCTATACTCCGAAGACGCCCCCGAAGCCGCTCCAAATCGTGTCCCGCAAACAATACCACCCGCAAACCGCCTATCGTCGGCACGCGCTACCAACCGCGGCGTTGCTGTCCGGTATCGTATCGTTCGCGGCGGTGCCCGCACGGGCCGCGACCGGCCTGGCCGGTCTCGAGATTTTCGTCTGGCTATTCGCGGGCTTCGCGCTCGTGATGCTGGCCGGGCTCGCGCTCGCAATTTTTCTGCTCGTGAAACGAGCGCGGCAAGCGGAGCCCGGCGGCCGCCGGCGAAAGCTGGTACTGCGCGGGCTGACGATTCTGTGCCTGCTGCTCGGCGCCCCCGTTTACCTGACGATCATCCAGGCACGTTCGGTCGAAGCGGGATGGTGGTTGGTCGCGGTCGCGTATCTCGTCGCCCTGGCCTGCGCGCTGTTCGCGATGATCGAGAGCCGCAAGGTCGTCGTAATCATTCTCGGCGCCACGCTGCTGATATCGTTTTTTTACCGGCCCGGCGTCATTTCGTTTACCTATTATTCGATTGTCGAGAACCAGCCTTTCGAGCCCACCCACGGCCTCGCCGAGCGCCGCGGTAACCGTTTCATGCTGACGGACGACGGCAGCCTCTATCGGCTCGTAGGCTACCGGGAACTACCGCGCGAAGAGCTGTTTTCGCCAGGCGCGGCGATGCAGGTCGAACGCATGCGCGGCAACTGGAGCGAGCCAAGGTACCGGGTTCAAACCGTCGGCCTCACGTCGGATTATTATCACCACACGCGAGACCGTGAAGACACGTGGCTGGTCGTCCCGCTGAATCACGTCACGATAAAAAAATTCTCGCCATTCTACGTCGGCGAGGCCGAACTGCTCAGCGGTCGCGACTGGCGGGCGACCGACCGCGATCTGGCAAGCGAGCTCTACATGTCCTGTTGCGACCCGGACTGGATCGCCGAACTCATCGAGCGGGGCGCCGATCCGACCGCAGACCGGTACGGCAGCCGCAACCTGTTGCACTATCTCGCCAACGAGATCGCCCGACACGATGGCATGGCCGTAACCGCGCGCATCCTTGCCGATGCCGGCATCGACGTTAACGCGCGCGACCAGTGGGGCAAGACACCGCTCTACGTCGCGATCGACAGCGCCGGGAGTCGCTACCGGGAGAATCCCGATATCGAAGCCCGGGTCGTCGCATTCGTAACCGCGCTGCTCGATGCCGGTGCCGACCCCGATATCGCCACCGAGCATGGCTGGACGCCTTTGCTCGAAGCAGTGATCTGGAGGCGATACGGCCTCGCGAGAATATTGCTCGAGTACGGCGCCGACCCGACGATCGCGAATTCGAGCGGACGCAACCCCGTCACGGTCGCAAGTCGTCGGCTGGAAGACAACCCGCCCCCGGTGCTCGAGGCCCTGGTGCGGGAAATGAGCAACGCTCGTCGTTGACGCTGGGGTATGCGATCGGCGACGACCGACAAACCCCGTCGCCGCGCCCGAGATCCGAAACCGCGCGGGCTAGTCGTGCTCGTCGTGCAGGCACAGGTTGTGGTCCGACAGCACCTCGATGATCCGGCAGTCGGCGACGCGATTGCTGCCACATTCGGAAATCATGCGCTCGAGCTCGCTGCGCAGGCTTTGCAGGCGCTCGATGCGCGACTCGACGTCGCGCAAATGCTCGCGCGCGATCTGGTCGACCTCGTCACAGGAATGCGTCGGATCATCGCCGAGCTTCAGGATTTCGCGAATGCGGTCGAGCGGAAATCCGAGTTCGCGCGCATGCCGGATAAAGCGCAGGCGATCGCGGTGCTCGCGCGCGTAGACGCGCTGGTTACCGGCGTTGCGCGCCGGCGTCGGCAACAGGCCGATCTGTTCGTAGTAACGCACGGTCTGTACCTTGCAATTGCCGGTTTTTGCCATATCACCGATCGAAAACTGCTCGGCCATGTCGTTTTCCCCTTGAAGCTACAGTCGCTGTAGGTACTAAACTTAGCACAATTCAGCATCACCCGGAGTCACGATGGCGGCCTGCGGCTGCGACAGCAAACTCGAGTTCGACGGCATCTCGCCGCGCTACCGCGCGATCCTGTGGATCGTCATCGGCATCAACGCGGGCATGTTCGTGTTCGAGACCGGCGCGAGCGTCGCCGCCGAGTCGATGGCGCTGCGCGCCGACGCGCTCGACTTCCTCGGCGATACGCTGACCTACGGCCTGACGCTGCTGGCGATCGGCCACTCGCTGCGCTGGCGCGCGGCGGCGGCGTTGTTCAAGGGTTTCACCCTGCTCGCGATGGGCCTGTGGGTACTCGGCTCGACCGCCTGGCAGTTGCTGACTCTCGGCGTGCCCGACGAGGCGATCATGGGCTCGGTCGGCCTGCTCGCGTTCGCCGCCAATGCGGCGAGCGTGTTGCTGTTGCTACGCTACCGCGACGGCGACGCCAACGTGCGCTCGGTGTGGCTGTGCAGCCGCAACGACGCGATCGGCAATCTCGCCGTGATCGTCGCCGCCGGCGCGGTCTACGTCACGCAAACCGCGTGGCCCGACCTCGCCGTCGCGTTCGCGATGGCGCTGCTGTTCCTGCACTCGGCGTACCTGATCATCCGCCAGGCGCGCGCCGAACTGCGCGCTTCGACCAGCGCCGCCGACACCATCGAGTGCGCCCCGGTGCAAGCCGGTATTCCCGATTAACCGATTCGTCCCGCCGGTCATCGAAACGGGACCGGCCTGCCCGTTCGGAAGATTCAGGTGGCAAGTCGAGGCTGTAATACTAATATCTAGAGACAGTGTCTCATGATTCGTGTTTAGGGCATTCAGTTTTACCAGCACTGGCCGATTCAATGTCCGATCGATCCCGATTCTGAATTCCGATCAATCCGGCTGCCGCGGAGAGCCCGGGATCGATCGCGCCAGGCGCGATTCCTCTCCACGCCGATCGAATGTAAATACATGGAAGATAACGACTTTTCCACCGAATTCGAAGCCGACGCCTTCATCTTCCGCGAAGGGGATCCGGGCGATTGCGCGTATATCATCGAATCCGGCCTGGTCGAGCTGTCGCTCAACAAGGACGGCCGGCGGCTCGTCATCGCAACCCTGTCGAAAGGCGAGATTTTCGGCGAGATGGCGATCATCGACCAGCTGCCGCGCACCGCGTCGGCGCGCGCGGCCGTGCCGACGCGGGTGACCGCGATCCCGCTCGAATACGTCAGCCAGAAGGTCGAGCAATCCGACCCGACCGTGCGCATGTTCCTGCGCCTGGCGATGGCGCGTTACCGTGACCTGAACGTGCGGCTCGGTCACGTCTTCGAGGGGCTCTCGCCGGGCCAGGGTACGGTCGACAGCGAAGAGATCGCGTCGACCACGATGGAACTCAAGAACGTCGTCTCGCAGTTCGCCGAGATGCAAAAGCGTATCGACTCCGCGGTGTCGCGACCCGCGCACGTCGCCGACGGCTCGATGTTTACCGAGGCGACCCTGCGCGACACCAAGCTTCGGGTCAGCGAGGAACAGTTACTGAAGAAGGCGCTGGCCAACGACGAGTTCTGCCTGCACTACCAGCCGATCGTCGAGTTCGCGAGCCGGCGCATCGCCGGCTGCGAGGCGCTGGTGCGCTGGCAGCATCCGTCGGGCAAGCTCGCGCCGCCGGGAAGTTTCATCCCGATCGCCGAGAGTTGCGGCCTGATCGTCGACCTCGGTTACTGGATCGCCGAGCAGGCCTGCCGGTTCCAGCACCGCCTGGCGAGCGAATTCGGCCAAAAGCTGTTCGTCGCGATCAACCTGTCGGGCAAGCAGTTCGACGATCCGCTGCTGATCGCCAACCTCGCAATCACGATGGATACGACCGGCGTCACACGCGGGCTGATCAAGTTCGAGATCACCGAGAGCCTGCTGATGGACAACCCGGAACTCGCCGCGGAATCGCTCCACCAGCTCAAGGAAACCGGCGCGAAGCTCGCGATCGACGATTTCGGCACCGGCTATTCGAGTTTCAGCTACCTGCACCGCTTCCCGTTCGATACGCTCAAGATCGACCGCGCCTTCGTCGCCGCGATGCTGCGCAGCGACAAGAGTAACCGGATCGTCAAGTCGCTGGTCAACCTGTCGCACGATCTCGGCATGGACGTCGTCGCCGAGGGTATCGAATCGAAGCACGAGGCCCGGCTGATCGGCGGCTACGAGGCGCGCTACGGCCAGGGTTTCTACTTCGCCAAACCCATGCCGGAAAGCGAGTTCATCAAGCTGCTGCTGCGACCGAAACGCAAGCGCGCGGGCTGAAGCGCTCCGCTATCCGCGCCGGCGGGCGTCCGTTCCGGCAGCGGCAATCATTACCCGTTTTGTCACGAAGGCAGCCGGCGCGCCGCGCCGCGCTCCCACCAGCGCAGCAACAGGCCGTCGACGGCGTCCTGCACGACCAGCCCGAGGCGCTGCGGCAAGGGTTTGCGCTCGACGTACTTGACCTCGAAGACGTCGGCGTCGTCGCAGGCCCGGACCAGGTATTCGTCGCTGGTGACGAGCTCGTCGACGAGCCCGAGATCGAGCGCGCGCCGGCCGAACCAGGCTTCGCCGGTGGCGACGCTTTGGATGTCGAGCGCCGGCCGGTGCTCGCCGACGAATTCCTTGAACAGCGCGTGCACGTCCTCGATTTCCTCGCTGAACTTTTCCCGACCCTTGTCGGTGTTTTCGCCGAACAGCGTCAGCGTGCGCTTGTATTCGCCGGCCGTGATCAGTTCGAAATCGATATCGTGCTTCTTCAGCAAGCGATGAAAATTCGGCAGCTGCGCGACCACGCCGATCGAGCCGACGACCGCGAACGGAGCGGCGAGGATCCGGTTGGCGACGCAGGCCATCATGTAGCCGCCGCTGGCGGCGACCTTGTCGATGCAGACCGTCAGGTCGACCCCGCGCGCCTTGACGCGCGCGAGCTGCGACGCCGCGAGCCCGTAGGCGTGCACCATGCCGCCGCGGCTCTCGACGCGCACGATCACCTCGTCGCGCTCGCCCGCCAGCGACAGCACCGCGGTGACCTCCTTGCGCAGCCGCGATACCGCGAGCGCGCGCAGGTCGCCGTCGAAATCGAGAACGAATTTTCGCGGTTTCGCGTCGGCATCGTCTGCGGCAGCGCGTTTGAGGGCCTTGCGTCGCGCCTTGCGTTCGCGCTTCTTGTCCTTGAGCCTTTGCTTGAGATGCAGCTTGAAGGTATCCGGGTCGGATACGCCGGCGTCGAGCGTCATTCGCATCGCGTCGATTTCGTCGTTGATCTTGCTCGTCTCGATATGGCCTTTCTTCGACCGCTTGACGCGCTGTGCGGCGACCACCGAAGCGAGCACGATGATGAGTATCGCGACGACGAAAGTGGCCAGCTTGGCGGCAAACAGGCCGTATTCGAAAAAGAATTCAGTCACGTTGTTCTCCTGTGGGGCGAAGTGATTCGGTCACTACCAGTAACACAATCTGGGGGCGATCGAGCGTTTTTCTAACCCTCGAATTTGCGCCTGGAGACGCTCGCGCGCCCTTCCTCCGCGCTTGACTGGCCCACGTGCGCTTGCAATGCTGGTCGGGTCATGCGCGTTCTATCCTCGATTTTCACCCTGCTGGCATCGCTGGCGCTGCCACCGGAAGCCAGCGCGGCGCTCACGCCCGGTGAAGAGGACGAGGTCCTCGAGTACGTCAACGAGCCGTGGACCGGCGATCTCGACGGCATGACCGAGCGCGGCTTCGTGCGCATCCTGACCGTGCACAACCCGCTGTTCTTCACCTTCGACGGCGCCGAGCAGCGCGGTATCGTCGCCGAGCTCGGCAAGCTGATCGAGCAGCAGCTCGCCGACGAGATCGGCCGCGTGCGCTCGCCGACCGTGGTACTGATGCCGGTTGCGCGCGACGAACTGATCCCCGGCCTGGTCGCGGGTCGCGGCGATCTCGTCATGGGCAACCTGACGATCACGCCCGAGCGGCAAAAGCTGGTCGACTTCGGCCCGCCGATTCGTCCGAACGTCAGCGAGCTCGTGGTGACCGGCCCGGCGGCGAAAAAGGTCGATACCTTCGACGACGTGGTCGAAACCGGTCTCTACGTACGCCGCTCGAGCAGTTATTTCGAGCACCTGCAGCTTCTCAACGCCAAGCGCAAGGCGCGGGGCAAGCGGCCGATTCCGATAACCGAGGCCGATGAGAATCTCGAGGACTTCGACCTGCTCGACATGGTCAACGCCGGCGTGCTCGAGGCGATCGTCGTCGACAGTCACAAGGCGGATTTCTGGGAGCAGATCTTCCCGAGGATCAAGGTTCACCGTAACCTGGCTGTGCACTCCGGCAACAAGATCGCCTGGGCCATGCGCAAGAACAGCCC